>JBGARN010000179.1:0-4421 GCA_044230205.1 Bacteroidia bacterium | reverse complement strand
ATCAATATTTCCTGGTTGTTGCGCATACCGTAAAAAAATGCAGGGGTGGGCAACATACTAACATCTCCATATTGAACTTTAAACCTGTAATATTCATCAAATACCTTTGGATAAAATTTAAACGAAAGAAAATCAGTAAACGTAAGTGATGAATCATATTTTGAAAGAAATTCTTCAAATTCTTTGTCAAAATCAATGGGCTTCATGTGCGCATTGGGCAAATCGGTATAAGGTTTTTCGTTTTTTAAAACGATGCGCTGCAATTCTTTGGGCCAGCCACCATGGGGTTGACCCAGGTCTCCCTTCAGCATTTGCTTTACACTTTCCGGAAATGACAAGGTTTCACCTTTTTCAAAAATATCAGTTGTGGTGAGATGATTGGTAACCATAAACAAGGCCATATCGCCCACTACTTTGGATGATGGAGTAACCTTTACAATATCCCCAAAAAGTAAATTCACAGCTTCGTAAGCACTTTTTATTTCATCCATTTTATCAGCCAAACCAAGCGATTGTGCCTGTGGCTTTAAGTTAGAGTATTGTCCACCCGGTATTTCGTGCTTATAAACTTCAGCTGTTCCTGCCATTAACCCACTTTCAAATGGTGCATACCATTCGCGGACATTTTCCCAGTAATTTGAAAAGGCATTCAGTGAACTCATGTTATATTCAAGGTGACGCGGATTATCACGCATCATTTCAACAACTGAATTAAAATTGGGCTGTGATGTTAAACCGCTCATTGCAGCAAGTGCACAGTCAATTACATCAACACCGGCTTCAACTGCTTTAAGATAGGTGGCGGGTTGTATGCTTGATGTATCATGCGTGTGCAGGTGAATTGGAATGTCAATGGTTTTTTTAAGTGCAGTTATTAACTCATGCGCAGCATACGGTTTCAGTAAGCCAGCCATGTCTTTTATTCCAAGAATATGGGCACCTGCATCTTCAAGTTCCTTAGCCAGGTCGAGATAATACTGAAGATTGAATTTGCTTCTCTTTTTATCAAAAATATCCCCGGTATAACAAATGCATGCTTCAGCTATTCCACCGGTGCGTTCACGTACGGCAGTAATTGATGTTGTCATGCTCTTCACCCAGTTGAGCGAATCGAAAATTCTAAAAATATCTATGCCGTTAGCCCAGCTTTGTTCAATAAATTTTTCGACAAGATTATCAGGATATGAAGTATAGCCAACAGCATTACTTCCCCGGATAAGCATTTGCAATAAAATATTTGGAATGGCTTCGCGAAAGAGCCTGAGACGTTTCCAGGGATCTTCGTGCAAAAAGCGCAAGGCCACATCAAAAGTAGCCCCGCCCCACACTTCCATGCTGAATGTTTGAGGGTGGTTATGTGCAAAGCTTTCGGCCACAAGCAACATATCAACAGTGCGTACACGCGTTGCCAATAATGATTGATGAGCATCTCGGAAAGTAGTATCTGTATATTGAATTTGCTTTTGACTCTTAAGCCATTTCGCAAAATTTTCAGCACCCAGTTGATTAAGCAATTGCTTTGTGCCGGGTTTTATTTCTTCGAAACGGTTATAATGCGGAACTTTTACATGGGTTTCAAGCACCTTTTCTTTCATTGCTTTCCTGTGCGTGGCAGGCACATCGCTGTTACCGTTTACACATACATCAGCCAGGTAGCGCAGGATTTTTGTTCCGCTGTCCATCCTGGTATTGAAACGGAAGAGCTCAGGATATTTTTCAATGAACTTAACTGTGCATTGCCCGTTTTGAAATACCTCATGGCGCAAAACATTTTCCAAAAAGGGAATGTTAGTCTTAACTCCCCTTATACGAAACTCGGCCAATGTTCGAAGCAATCGTGCACTTGTTCCTTTAAGAGTTCTGCCCTTGGCTGTAATCTTAGCCAGCATGCTGTCGAAAAAGGGAGAAACCTTAACACCCTGGTAGGAAGAACCTTCATCAATTCGGATACCATATCCTCCTGCATTGCGATAGGCAATTATGGTCCCATAGTCAGGTTTGAAATTATTTGCAGGGTCCTCAGTAGTTACCCTGCACTGAATGGCAAATCCGTTAACCGTAAGATGTTGCTGCGACTGTATATCAATTTCAGGCGAGGCAAGTTCTTTACCATCAGCGATTAAAAGTTGAGACCGCACAAGATCGATACCGGTAACTTCCTCAGTAACCGTATGTTCAACCTGTATGCGTGGATTAACTTCAATAAAAAATATGTTCTCGCTTTCGTCAACCAAAAATTCTACGGTGCCGGCATTGTTGTAGTTTACTTTGCGTGCCAGCTTCAAAGCATATTCATAAAGCTTGTTTTTTGTTTCCTGCCTGAGCGATGGGGCCGGGGCCATTTCAATTACTTTCTGAAACCTGCGTTGTACACTGCAATCGCGTTCGAAAAGGTGAACAATGTTTCCATAATTATCGCCCAATATCTGTACTTCAATATGCTTGGGGTTTTCTACAAACTTTTCGATGAAAATAGTATCATCACCAAAAGCATTACCCGCTTCGCGCTTTGCTTCATTGAATGCTTTCTCAAGTTCGCTTTCTTTATGAATTACCCGCATGCCTCGCCCCCCGCCTCCTGCACTTGCTTTAAGTATTATCGGGAAACCAATGCGTGAAGCTTCTTCCAAGGCTACTTTAGAGTTGATTAACTTTTTCTTGTTGTCTTCAATTGTAGGAACTCCACATTGATAGGCTACCTTTTTAGAGGCAACCTTATCTCCCAATTGCATCATTACTTCAGGTGCAGGTCCAACAAATATTATTTTCTCATCACGGCAACGCTGGGCAAAATTTACATTCTCACTTAAAAAGCCATAGCCGGGATGTATGGCGTCCACTTCATATTTCTTTGCAACACCAATTATTTCATCTATATCAAGGTAAGGCTTTAGTGGTTCGCTTTCATCACCTATCTGGTAACTTTCATCGGCTTTGTAACGATGCAATGAATACCGGTCTTCATAAGTGTAAACGGCTACAGTACGGATACCAAGCTCGGCAGCTGCACGCAAGGCCCTGATTGCAATTTCGCCACGGTTGGCTACAAGGAGTTTCTGAATTTGTTGCATACGATTCGCGGGGGGAATACTCTAAAGAATCTTTTAGCAAGGATAATTAATTCTGCTTTATTATCATTTGATGAGTGCAAAATTTTATGAATGCCTAATTTATTGATTTGTTTACCGATATCATTAACATAGATATTTTCAGGAATTACCATTTTTATTTTGTTTACTTTTGATCATCGTTCATTAATTTAAAAAAGGAGGCTAACATGACCATGTTTAACAAATTAGATCATTGGGCTGATGAACATCACCCCAGGCTATTGGATCTTATACGAATTGTATTGGGATTGATTATTTTCTTCAAAGGACTTTACTTTATCAGTCATCCCAAAGAACTGGAAACCCTTTTATTAAGCAGCAAGTTTCCCTGGTTATCGCTTACACTTGGCCACTATGTGGCTTTTGCACACCTGGTTGGTGGTCCGTTAATTGTTATTGGAATGTTTACACGGCTTGCCGTGCTGGTACAAATACCCGTATTAATTGGTGCTGTGGTATTTGTTAATGCACCAATGGGGTTTTTCAATCCTGCATCCGATTTGCTGCTTTCAATGCTGGCATTGGCATTATTGGTTTTTTACTTTTTTTATGGATCGGGCTATTGGAGTGTTGATCATCAGTGGCGTAAGGAAGATGAAAAGGAATTGCAGCAGCAACATTAACCATTAGCATATAGGTTACAGGCTGTATTAATTTTTTATTGAATGGCCGATTACCAGGGTCATTACCGGCTGGTTTTTGCTATTTATAATACAATCTGGTTAGTGTAATTAACCAGCGCCTAAGCGCATGCTATCATTATTGTTTTTTACTGAAGTTTTAAGTCGGCTTATTCTCATGAATTTGCATATTCTGTATGCAGCAAAATAATTGATATCTTCCAGCCACGGAGTAAATAAATATATGATGGAAGGTAATTTTAAATCGGTACTGATCAGCGGTGCAACACAGGGAATAGGCTTAGAGACAGCCAGCCAGTTAGGCTCTATGGGCCACTACATTATCATTAGCGGACGAAATGAAGAGGCTGGCAAAACAGCATTAAGCCAGTTGCAAAGCAAAAATATTAAGTGCGATTTTGTTTTAATGGATATTCAATCGATGGAAAGTATTAATGCAGCTTATGATAAAGTGAAAACAAAATACAATAGCATCGATGTGCTAATTAATAATGCTGCAGTACTTATAGATAGTGCTGAGAATTTTCTGGTGCCTGATGAAATTACTGCAAGGAAAACTTTTGAGACCAATTTACTCGGGCCATTATTTACTACACAGGTTTTTCTGCCATTAGTTAAACCGGGTGCATCTATCATTAATGTTTCAAGCGGAGGGGGATCTATGACAGAT
>JBGARN010000034.1:0-33110 GCA_044230205.1 Bacteroidia bacterium | reverse complement strand
ATTGACAAGGTGCTTCCCGTTTTGTTTAACGATCCGCATAACCAGCTTATCGAACGTGCAAGCATTGTTAAAAATGGTAAACTGACCAAGCGTTACAATTATCTTGATGATTATGTTAACCAATAGCATTGGATTTAGCAATGGTTAATTAATTGCCACATTAATATTTTAAATCTTGCATCAAGTGTTAGCATAGCATTATTATTAAGAGCGAAACATTTTTTACGTTCTTGCATCATAGATTATGCGTGCTTTAATATCACATTATATAGAGTCATTCAAGGGTCTTCAGCCTAATGTATGGATACTTTCCATTGCTATGTTTATTAACCGCAGTGGTTCCATGGTATTGCTGTTTACATCACTTTATCTGACCACTGATTTGAATTACTCTATAAGCGAGGCCGGCTTTATTATGAGTTTTTATGGGTTCGGAAGTATACTAGGCAGTTACCTGGGTGGCTGGCTTACCGACAGGAAAAACCATCGCGAGATAATGCTTTTTGCACTCATCAGTTCTTCTCTTGTTTTATTACTGATGCTGCTGGCAACATCCAAATGGTTTATAATAGTAATTATTTTTTCATACGCATTAACTGCTGATATGTTTCGCCCGGCTAACTCTGCTGCCGTAGCTTCATTTTCCGATGCAGGTAATCGCACTCGCTCTGTTTCATTAATGCGTTTAGCCATTAACCTTGGTTTTTCTGTAGGACCTGCTCTTGGTGGTTTTGCTGCATATCATTTTGGTTACAAATGGTTGTTTGTAATTGATTCGTTTTCTGGTATAGCCGCAGCGTTAATGCTGGCAATATATCTTCCCAAACAACCTAAAGCTGAGAATAAACATAAGAGCAAAGTATTGATGGATAGCCGCACATCAGCATACCGCGATTGGAGTTATCTTACATTTATAGTTTTGGTAGCTATATATGGCATGTGTTTCTTCCAGATTTTTGCCAGCATACCGCAATACTTCAATCGTGAATGCAATTTTACTGAGGATGAAATAGGGCTATTGCTTGCTCTTAATGGTTTATTGGTGGTGTTAATTGAAATGCCACTTGTTGCAGCTTTGCAAAAAACCAAAAACATGTTTATCTATATAATAGCAGGTACACTTTGTCTGCCATTGTCTTTTTTAATACTGATGTTTGGCAACTGCTTAATATTTATGGCTATTGTGTATACGTTCGTAATAACCATGTCAGAAATTTTTGCAATGCCTTTTATGATGAATATTACGCTTTCACGACCACTGCCTGAACGACAAGGACAATATGCAGCCTTATATTCCATTGCTTACGGGTTATCGATAATCGCTGCCCCATCGGTTGGTTTAGGTTTAGCAGATGCGTATGGATTTGATTTTATGTTATTATTTTTTATTTCAGTAAGTACCTTACTTGCGTTAGGATTTGCATTGCAAAGCAGGAGGTTTAAATCTGAAAAGCAAAAAAGAAAAGCTGTGGTTGATTAACCACAGCTTTTACAAAAAGTTAATTTGTTTTTTATTCAGTCTTACTCACTTTAATTGTCTGAGTCAGGCTACCTTGTGTAATACGAACAAAGTAAATGCCTTTTTGAAGTCTGTTTCCAATATTAAGTTGTGTATTGGGAAGCAGATTGTTCAGCAATTCTATTCGTTTACCTGATAAATCAAATATTTCCACATCAATGTCCTGGTCGCTTTCACTCAGAAGATTAATATTTGTGCTGCCGCTAAATGGATTAGGAGCAGCAGTTACCTGTAACACATCGTTGCTATTTCCGGCCCATTCTACAGTGCGATGTCCACACGTGTTATCAGTATGAATTTGAACCGTACCACCCGACAGGGAAGTTACTGGTGAAGCAAAACTTTCATCACCGGGCTGTGTATCAAAAATTACACTTCCGGTATTTTTATCCCATATTTTTATCCTGATTTTATTGGCACATGATAAGTTTCGGCTTTTATCACTTTGGGCAACCAGTATTCCGTAATTTCCTGAACCATTTATTTTGCCCGTTCCCTGGAATAGCGCTAAGTAACAGCCCGATACAATAAGGTAATCAAAATCAACATTAGTTGATTTAAAATTGAGGTTAGCGGCTTTAAAGTTAAATTCCATTGTTCCCTGAAAACCACCTACACTTGCTTTTGGTTTGCAATTGTTACCAAAGTTTGCTTTACCAACTAAACTTGGGTTAGCTGTAAACATTCCTGGTGCTACATCAATAAAACCACCTGCTGTAGTAAAATCGTTACCTGTTACGTATACGCTTAAATATTGAAATACTGTTACTGTAGAAGCTCCATTACCATCAACAATTGTAATTTCAGGAGCATATACGCCTGATTGTAAATAGGTATGAGATGCTGAAGCCGACTTTGTTTCAATACCAGTTAAAACGGTATTAGGAGTATTATCCATCCAGTTAAATGTAACAGTATATGGCCCGCCATTTTCTTCATCAGTCCAGTTAACAGTTATGGTATTATCTTTATTCTCAGCAACTACATTGCCACCGGATGATACCGGGCTGCTCAATACGAGCGGAGGCTGATTAGATGATAGAACAAATACTTCCTGTGTAGAATAAGTTCTGTTACCATTATAGTCTTCAGTTGTCCATGTTACTAATGTAGTACCTGCAGGAAAAACAGCGGGTGCGTCATTCCAAATATTAAGAATACCACAGTTGTCGTAAGCTGTTGCTGATCCTAAATTAGGGTTAATAACATAATTAGATCCTGCGGGTGCTGTTAAGGATAGATCAGGAGGTGCAATAATTCCGGGTGCTTCAACATCATTAACAGTAACATCAAACGAAAGTGATGTAGTTGCGCATACATTAGCTGCTGATACAATTACAGTAGTTGATCCGCCATCAAAGTTAGACCCTGAGCTATCTGAATAAATGATATTGGGGGTAGGCGTACCAATAGCCGAAGCGCTGGGGTAAGTTACGATGGTTCCGCATTGACCATTAGCATTAGATGCGACCACATCGGGTGGCATATACGTAATAACAGGTGCAGTATTTACAGCAACATCAACTGCAGTTCTAACAAGACTGGCAATTGCTGCTGGCGAAACCGATTCTGCATAATATGTTGTAGGAACGGTTACGTTTACGTAAAAAGCTGCACCACTTGCACTGGATCCGATGCTGGAACCACCGGTTGATACAGTATACCATCTTATGGTGTTGCCGGGTGAAATTGCTTTTAAATAAGAATAGGGAGATGAAGGACAAACAGCTGCCGGACTTGCTGATACATAAGTTGGAGGTGGAGGCGCTGTTTGTGAAAATACAGGCACTGCCTGCGTTAATGCCAAAGCAATAAAAATAATTTTAAGGGCATTCTTGAAACCTTTTGCAGAAATCAAATTGCTGCCAGGTAAATAAAATTGTGTGATTTTTGAATTCATTTTAATTGGGGGATTTGTTTTAAATTTTAGTATAAGGGGGATTTTAATACTGCTTTCGTGCAGTATGCAAACGTGGATGAGTCATGTACCTGGTACAAACCAATCCTAAAATAATTAAGGTCTTCTTTAAATAAATTTTGGGTTTATGAGTTTTATTTGATTTTGATTAAAAAGTGGATGTTATTGTTAATTGATTTTTTTCCATTCGCTGTTTTCGTATACTAACTGAACAGCATTACCAGCAGCAATTGAAGTGGTTGTTGTTCCTGAAGCTGTTCGGTAAGCAGGTGATGTCGTAATAGTTCCGCTGCCATGATTAACTATCACAATCAATCGTCCTGTTGATGGAGAACTAGGCAAAGTCCACGTTGCTGCTGCTCCGGTATTAACTACTAAATAATCAGTAGCTGATAAAGTAGTTGTTCCGCTGGTATTTCTGGCTGAAACAGAAACCGATCCAGAAACCTGCAATGTGGTAGCAGGAGATGATGTACCTATTCCAACATTGCCGCTTCCCGAAATGGTCATACGTGTTGCCGGAGTATTGTCTGTTGCTCCTGATGAGCCGGCAGCTGCAGTTTTAAAATATATCGCTGATGAACCTGTTCCGGTTGAAATTCCGGAAACCAGGTTTAAATCTCCTCCATTCAGATTGGTGCCTGTAGAATAAGCACCGCCTGCCTGCACAGTAAATGCATATCCTGCAGTAGCTGCAGTTGTGTTTCTTTCCATTCCAGCTGTTCTGGCAGCAGTTCCATCGAAGCTTAATGCATTGGATGGTGATGAAACACCAATACCTACATTGACAAGGTTAGCCCCTGAGCCACCCAGCACCATACTGTTATTGCTGCTAACCTTTGCATTATACCCTATTGCTGTTGAATTGGTAAGTGCATTGGTTGTTGCATCAGCATTACTGCCTATGTAGGTGTTGTTTGAACCTGTAGTTAATGTACTTCCTGAGGCATAGCCCGCAGACGTATTATTACTTCCTGTTGTTACGGCATTTAATGATTGATATCCTGAAGCAACATTTCGCAATCCTGTTGTACATAACCTTAATGAGTTTACACCTAATCCTGAGTTATAATTACCGGTGGTATTAAAGTACAGTGAATTTTGTCCGCAGGCCGTGTTTCCATTTCCGGTTGTATTGTAGTAAAGTGTATTGGACCCGTTAGCTGTATTCTGGCTTCCCGTTGTATTACTGTACAATGTGTTTTCGCCAAGCGCTGCATTGTCAAATCCAGTTGTATTAACAGGCATACTTGTATAACCAATTGCTGTATTATTTGTACCTGTGGTATTGTCTCTTAAGGCTGAAACACCCAATGCACAGTTGCCCGAACCGGTGGTGTTAGATTGCCCTGCAAGGTAACCTATAAAGGTACTTCCGCTCCAGAGGTTGTTTTTACCAGCATTATATCCAAAATAGGTACTACCATCAGTACCTGAAATTCGTCCGGATAGCTGGTCATTAACTTTAAAAGTTAATGGCACATTATCAGTGGTGCCTAAAAAATGTGTTCCATCTACTAAACTGGAATTACCTGTAGTAAGCCATCCGTTTTCAGAATTGAAAAATGGCATCCACTGTGTTCCGTTGTAATACCAGAATCCGCTTGAAGCATCAATTTGATAAATCAATAACCCGGTATCAGGACTGGCAATAGCTGTTTTTTGCGCTTCTGTTAATCGTGGTATTAATAGTCCTTTGGAAGTTGAATAAACATCCAGTACTGCAGATGCTGCTGGCGTGTATGTTACATCACTAATAGCTGTGTTTTGAGCAAACAGGTTGTTAAACAATAGTATTAAAAAACAACCGACAATTGCAATTTTAATTTTCATACAGAGGAATCGTTTAATTTTTGGATTCAGAAAAACTTATTAAAACCGCTGCGTTTTACTAAGCTCGAAAAGCATTTTCAGTTTTCCTCTGTAAATTTGGTTCTGAGATAATTTATGCCTTAAAACCAAATATATAGGCAAATGTATAAAAAAATTATGTGAAACAATAAAAATATTGGGTAAAAATATTTACATTTGTATTCCTATTGTCAATATCGGGTGATAAAATCAATATAAAAAAACACTCAAATCCCTGATTTGTCAAATGTTTGAAGCTGATTTTAGCTTTCACATTGTCGGTTAAATGTGAACATTAAAATTAATCTTCAATACTGATTAATCGGTTTCAGTACTGAAATTTAATTTATAGAATTTAAAATTCGTGCAATGAAATGTGGAACGGTTGATCGAAATGATTTAATGCTAGTATATTCTGATCCTTTATATAGTTCAAATCAAAATGTTTCTAATCACCAGTGAATTAATAAACAAGCCGGCTATGTCAGGCAAGAGCAATTCATCTTTTATATGAATCACTGCTTCTGGATTTGTCTTTCCGGTTTCTTATTAATTCAATTAAATCCCCCGTTATGAAAAAATCAAATTTTAAATTCTTGATTTTTTGGACAATTGCTATTTGTTATTCAAATATACTATTGTCGCAAAACAAAATATCAGTAAACGGAAATGTTACTGATATCAATTCGAACGAACCATTAATAGGTGTGAGTGTAGTAGTAAAATCCAAGTTGATTGGTACCACTACTGATATTAATGGTCGCTTTAAAATTGAGTTCGATTCCGAAACTTCTGAAGCTATTTTGCAAATCAGTATGATTGGATATGTTACCCAGGAAATTCCGGTAACATCATCCAGTCGTCAGGTTGACATTGGTATGAAGTTAAATTTGATCATGGCTCAGGAAGTTGTTGTAACGGCCTCACGTGTTCCCGAAAAAATTCTGGAAGCACCAGTTACAGTAATTAAAATGAATGCCCAGGATATTAAGGTAACACCAAAGGAAAACTTTTATGCGGGCCTCGCCAGTTATAAAGGAATTGATCTGATAACCGGGGGGTTAATTTATCAGATCATCAATACCAGGGGGTTTAATGACATTGCTAATTCACGTGTAGTTCAATTGGTTGATGGAGTTGATAACTCTGCTCCCGGACTTGGAAGGCCTTTTTCAAATTTATTAGGCGCACCAGATGTTGACATCGAAAAAGTAGAGGTAATACCGGGCGCAGCATCTGCACTATATGGTGCAAATGCCTTTAATGGTTTAATTAATATGATTACTAAGGATCCATTTACATACCCGGGATTAACTGTGCAGTTAAAAGGTGGTGTAAACCATGTAGATGACAATTATCAGCCGGCTGCAGTATATAATGATTTTCAAATGCGCTATGCAGCGGTTATAAAAAACAGATTTGCCTTTAAGCTAACCGGTTCATATACCAAAGGCAGTGATTGGAGAGTGTCAGACAGTAGTGATTATGCTGCATATGGTTCATATAATGGAATAAACAACCCCGGAAGAAATGCTAATAATATTTTCGGTGATGAAGTTGCGGGTCCGTTACCTTTAGGCCCAAATGGAGTTCCTGTTACAATTTCCAGAAGTGGTTATTACCGTCATGATTTAATTGATGATAACACCTACTCATTTAAAACGTCTGCCACTGCAGGAATAAAATTCAGTGAGAAACTTCAGTTGAACTATTTACTACAGTATGGACAAGGCGCAGTTTCATATGATGCTTATGCTTTAAAAAATGTGTGGCAGATTTCAAACATGCTTGAATTGAAAGGTAAAAACTTCTTTGCACGTACATATCATACGCACGATGAAGGTGGTGATGCCTATAATGCACTGCTATCAGTAATTCGATTTAATAATACCTGGAAAAGTGACTATCAGTGGTTCAATGATTATTATGCAGCATACAATGGATTTATTCCTGGTATTACAGCAAGCAATTATGATTCAGCCCGTGCATTTGCAAACCTCGGAATGCCTGCACCAGGCTCAGAAGCATTTAATCATGTATGGGACAGTATAATTTCTTTACCGATTGGAGATGGAGGTGGCAAGTTTATGGACCAATCATCACGCTGGCACACTGAAGCACAATATGATTTCAGTAACGTGATTAAAGTAGCAGATATCATTACCGGTGGAAACATCAGGACTACATATTTTAATAGCAACGGAACCGTTTTAATTGATGAACCTGGCAGTCCTATTGTAGTTAATGAGTATGCAGCTTATTTACAGGCTACCAAAGAAATTTTAGATGACAAAGTAAAACTCGTTGCATCTGTTCGTTATGATGCATCTGATAATTTTAAAGGAGAATTCACACCACGTTTTGCAGCAGTATATAAACCTGATAACAAAAATTTTATCAGGGCTTCTTATCAATCAGGTTTCAGGATGCCTGATCCATTGTATCAATATCAGAATATCGATTTAGGATATGCGCGATTGATTGGTTTTCTGCCTGCAGTTGATAATATTTTTCATGTTAAAGATCTAACGTTCACTTCACAATCGGTTACTGAATACGGGAATGCTGTTGGAGCTTATATGGCTGTGCCCGGTCATACGATTGATTCAGCAGTTCAGCTGTATAAAAACCTGTTGGTTAAGGAGCCTTGGGATTATATCAGACCTGAACATATTAAAACATTCGAAATTGGTTATCAGCATTTGATGTTTAACAACTCCGTGCATTTTGATATCAATTATTTCCATAATAATTATTCAGATATGCATGTGCAGGAAACCGTAATTAAAACTAAAGATGGAGGTCCGCAAAGTGATGATGATATTACAGCGGCTGCATATTCTATTCTTGCTCATACACCTGCAAATCCAACAGTTTCCTTGTATACTATAGGTGTTAACTCTTTTAATAAAGCAACCAGCGATGGAATTGAGGCAGGATTATCAGTAGTTCTTCCCAAGGAATATTTAATATCAGGTAATTTTACATGGATTGAAAGTAATGTAAGCAGTGACAAGGATTTACCGGGATTCAGAACACCAAAATACAAGTGTAATATTGGCTTAAGCAATAACAATGTTTTAAAAACACCGGATTTGGAATTAACTGGCGCTGGGTTGATGCAATAAGTTCATGGAACAATACTCCATCAAATGTTATTGCAATCAACAATAATTTGCCTGCACACAGTACAATTGACGTTCAGTTAAATCACAGGATTACAAAAATCAACACTACCATAAAAATTGGTGGCTCAAACATGCTGAATCATTATTACCAGGATTATGCCGGTGGCGCGTCAGTAGGTGGTTTATATTATATATCGTTAATATATGAAACCCGTTAAGGCTTTTTGAGTCAATAAAAAAACGCGTGCAGCAAGATAAGCTACACGCGTTTTTTTTGGTTATTAAGCTTAGTTTTTAATAAACCTGCTATTTAAAATACCTTGTTCTTCACCAACAATTTTTACCTGGTAAATTCCTTTCGGTAATTCGCTGCTATAAACAGTTGTAGTATTACCGTTAAACTGAATAGTTTTTACCAATTGCCCGGTAGCATTAAATACCTGTAATGTATAATTGTCGATTTCAGATAAAGTCAATGTCAATTGATCTTTTACCGGATTTGGTGAAATGAAAACAGAAGTTGGTTCATCAACTTCAAGTTCGTCAGCATTACGGCTGACAAACAATGGTCCACCGGTAATATTCAACAAATAATCTTCAACCTCGCCATAGGTAAATGTACCGCATGCTGGAGGCGCTGCAGAATATTGCATACTTACACGCATTCTTGTTTGGCCTATTGAAGCAGTAGCGGGTACAGTAATTGTACCGGTAAAGGTTGCTTGAGTACCATTTGAACTGTAGGCAGTTTCTCCTGCATCTGCAAAGTCGCCATCACGATTAAAATCAACAAAAATGTTAACATACTCAACATCAGTTGATGTACTTTTTATCAGGCCTACACTTACCGATGCTGAAGCACCTAATGCTGCTGAAGTTGATTGGGCAGTATAGTCTGCATAGCCACCGTTATTTCCCGATGTGTTATTTATAGAGCCAATCTGAACATTATTAATATACTCATAGGTTGCATCACTGCCATTCGAAGCACAATATCCTGTTGGAGGTTGAAGACTGGCAGTTGTAAAAGTTTTAATACCGGTAAAGTTTGTCCAAACACCATTGCACAATGCTTTTACGGACCATTGGTATTGGGTGTTAGGAGTTAACCCGGTTAAATTGCGATAAGCAGTTGCAATATTCCCTGTTGTCCATGTAGTGGTACCAAATACGCGGTACCGGGTTTTATAATTTGATGCACCTGCATAAGCATTCCAGTTTAAACGTGCAGTTGTTGCTCCAATATTATTAACAAGCAGTCCTGTTGGAACTCCACAACCAGCTACTAAGGTTGTAGTAAAAGTAACCGGAGTGCTCATTGGTGAACAATCAGCATTTACGCGCCAGTCATACGAAGTATTGGCTAGCAAGCCCTGTAAACTTTTGTATGGTGTTGTAAAGGTTCCATAAACAATCCATGTAGCAGATGATGACATCTTATATTCAACAGTATATTGAGTTGCGCCTGCAACAGCAGTCCAGTTTAATTTGGCAGAAGTTGCCTGTATGTTGGTTGTATTTAACCCTGTTGGAGTGCTGGCACTTCCACCGGTTAAACATGCTGCATTAGTAATATTACCTAAAAGCAATGCACCGGGCTGAGGACCAAATCCATTATTGAAATTAATACCAACAGCTGTTAAATGACAATAGCTCATTATTGTTCCGCCACCGGCAGGATTTCCGGGAAGCGGACAACCACCTTCGGTAGCACCTGAGCATCCGTCAATTGCTGTATTATTTCCATTCCACACGCAGGCATGCGTATGACGCGATCCAAGAAGGTGTCCCATTTCATGCGTAATTACCATTACTGTCCACGAGTAAGTTGGAAATGGCGAGTAAGTGGTATAAATCATTGAAGTGCAATGAGCCTGCGATTTGTTACACAATCCGCTGAAACCCTGAGCAATTCCACCACCAAGGTTACGTGTAGTGATAAAGTTAGCCATATCACCGTTAAAGTTGGTGCCGATATAGCTTATAAACTGGTTATTTACTGTACTAGTAGTTGTGTAAGGAGCCATTGGATCAGTTGACGTCCAAACATAAATCTGTGAAATTTCTATGGTCATTCCATCATTTGCGTATAAGGTTGCTTTTACATTGAAAATGCTGGTCATATAATTTGCTGTTGTAATGGTGTTGCTACTAAATGCCTGGTACATGGCAAAGTCACACTCGTAATAGCAATGTACTACTTTGCAGTTTACTACTGATGTTGAAGGAGCTCCACCACCTTTTTGCTGCAGGTTATTATCGGATGGTAATGTATAATCTGTTGCGCATTCCATTGGAGGCGGTGCGATTACATTTTTATCATTATACAATGCATATTTTCCCATTCCGTTTCGCACTTTTCCTAAAACAAAATTGCCTTCATTGTTTGAAAATACAATCATAACTTCATCATTAAACAAACTAACGGCTGCAATTGAATTAAAATCATTTTTAATAATTCCCCTGTAATACAATCCTTCTTCGTAATTTGTATTTTCTGTTGCATGTGCACCTTTTGTTCCCACTTTAAAATCAGCAGAAGTGATATCAACATTTACAAGTTCCAGTTCATATACTTTGCCTGATTGAGTAGGAATACTAAGCGTTAATGCTTTGTTTTTTTGCTGCATAAGTTGCTGAAGTTTTCCTGCATCCAGCAATAATGCTGATCCGTCTTTAACAAATGAAGACAGGCTTTCATCCTGCGTTAAATTAAATAAAGATGCCGATTGAAAGGTCTGTGTTAATTTTGTTTCAGCTACTAACACCGACATGCGGTTTCGCGATTGTCCGTTGGCTGCAAAGAATCCGAACAACACCATCATAAATACTGCTGCTCTGAGCATGTTGCTCAATTTTTGTTCATTTTTAGTCATAGTGATTTTAGTTTAAATTAAAATTTAATTATTGAATTTTATTCTTGTAATGTTTCTAAAATAAATCTGTTGTAGTTTTGTTTTAAGCAAACAAAAAGTAAATCGTGTATTAATGGTTAGAATTTGTAATTGCAATGAGCTTACAGTCACAAATATAGTGGATTATCTAATTAATCAACTTAATTTCATCAAAGTATTTGTTTAAAAAAAACAACAAAAATGTCGAACAAAAATAAAACTAGGGATGGTGTGGTTTATTCTACCAATCCGCAATTTGAGTACAACAGCAATTCAGAAGCTGTCCGCCAAACCCTGCCTGCGCAACAGCAAACCCTTCGCCTTAGATATGAAACAAAGCATCGGGGAGGCAAGCCTGTTACCATTGTTTCTTCATTTATTGGGTTAGAAGCTGATTTGAATGAACTGGGCAGGACCTTAAAAGTAAAATGTGGAACAGGTGGTACCGTTAAGGAAGGTGAAATTATTATTCAGGGTGATTTCAGAGAAAGGATTAAATCTATTTTAACCGAAATGGGTTATAAGGTAAAGGGTTAATAAGGATTGAAATATTTGAAATAAATTGTTGCATAAACCACAATAGATTTTGTCATGCAGGATTTAGATTGGACTATTTAAAACTAATGAAGGTTAGTTTATAAATCTTAAGCTTCTGCTCAGTATCCCTAATCAATATGCTTACATTATATCTTTACTTAAAGTATTAACTTCTGTTCGGGATTCAATCAATTTCTCACATATAAACTAAAGGTTAGTAAAGCGAGAGAATTTGATATTATTAGGAAACAATTTCAAAACCAAGGCTTAATAACTTTGACATTTTCTAACTTGCATCGCTTTTATAAAATTAATTATGTGTGGAATTACCGGGGCAATTGCATTTACTGAAAATGGCAGACGGGTATTAGCCAAAGTTGAAACCGCTACATTGTGTATAGCAAAAAGAGGACCTGATGGCTCAGGAGTTTTTATAAATGAATTCCTGGCTTTGGGTCACACGAGGCTTTCTGTCATAGATACAAGTTCTGCTGCATCACAACCTATGGAAGATGCATCAGGCCGTTATGTTATTGTTTTTAACGGTGAGTTTTTTAATTATGGCGTGCACAGAAAATATCTGTTACAAAAAGGTGTTCAGTTAAAAAACGAAAGTGACACAGAAGTGTTGCTTAACCTATACATACTTGAAGGACCGGGTTGCCTGACAAAAGTGAACGGCTTTTTTGCATTAGCTATTTATGATAAGCTGGAAGAAACAGTGTTTATAGCCCGAGACAGAATGGGGGTAAAGCCTCTGTTGATTTACCGGGATAATGACTGCCTGCTGTTTGCATCCGAAATGAAATCAATTTTAGCTTATGGCATTCCTAAAAGACTTGATGAAGCATCAATGTTAATGTACCTGCAGCTTAATTACATCCCCGGCCCGCACAGCATTTTTACGGATGTTAAAAAAATGCAGGCTGCCAGCTACATGATTATTGATTTAAAGCAACAACGAAAAATCAATAATGTTGTTACTGAAAAATTGTTTTACGAAATTCCCTATAGTCCGAAAATAACCCAACATGATAACTATGAGACAGCAAAAAATAAAATCTATGAGCTGCTTAGCGATAGTGTTGAAAGAAGAATGGTTGCCGATGTTCCGCTTGGAGCATTTTTAAGCGGAGGAATTGATTCAAGTGTTATTACTGCACTGGCAGCCCAGCGGACCAAACATCTAAATACCTTTTCAATCGGTTTCAGGGATGAACCTATGTTTGATGAAACACATTTTGCACAATTAGTTGCTGCCAAGCATAATACTAATCATACTACTTTCAGTCTTACCAACGATGATTTGTTTGCAGTGCTGCATGAAGTATTGGATTATATAGATGAACCATTTGCTGATTCATCGGCATTAAATGTGTATATTTTAAGTAAACACACACGTAAACATGTAACCGTTGCTTTAAGTGGCGATGGTGCTGACGAAATGTTTGGCGGATATAATAAACACCGTGCTGAATGGATACTTCGCAATAAAGGATCAGCTGTTAATGCATCAAAATTTCTTTCATCATTATTGAAACCTATTAAAGGTTCCCGCAACAGTAAGCTTGGAAATAAGATCAGGCAAATTCATCGATTTGCAGAAGGGAGCCGCTTGTCATCGCAAAAAAGGTATTGGCGCTGGTGCGCATTTGTTGATGAGATGGAGGCTGAGAAACTCTTTCACCTTCCGGCAGGCAATTATATAGAATATCAAAAACGCAGAGACTCCATAACAGGTTTGTTAAACTCATCAACTGATTTGAATGATGTTTTTAATGCCGACATGCATTTGGTATTGCAAGGCGATATGCTTACCAAGGTTGATTTGATGAGTATGGCTAACAGCCTTGAAGTAAGAAATCCATTTCTTGATTTTGAATTGGTAAATTATGCATTTCAATTGCCTTCGCACTTTAAAATTGATGAAAGCACACAAAAGAAAATTATAAAAGATGCATTCAGGAGTTTGTTACCTGAAGAAATTTTTAACCGTGGTAAGCAAGGATTTGAGGTACCATTACTAAAATGGTTCCGTTCAGAATTAAAAAGTATGATTACCAATGATCTCCTGAAAGATGAATTTATAAAAGACCAGAATATTTTTAATCCCAATGAGATTCAGAAATTGAAAACACAATTGTTCTCCAATAACCCTGGTGAAATACATGCGCGGATATGGGGCTTAATTGTTTTTCAATCATGGTGGAAAAAATATATGATGTAAAACCTCTTTAGTGGTAACAGCTAGCTATTAATTGCATAGTTTTGATTGCATGAATAACAGGCATAATTAATCGGGATAATCAATCAATTGTTTTTTGCATGCTTAAGAGTAACTAATAATAGAACGCAGACACAGTAATGACAAATGCTTTTACAGTAGATTTTGAAGATTGGTATCATGGCATTGAATTACCTTATATCGATTGGCATAAATATGAGCGTAGGGTAGAGAAGGGGCTATTTAAAGTGGTTGACTTATTGAATGCAAAAAATGTAAAAGCAACTTTTTTTACATTAGGATGGGTAGCAAAAGAATATCCGCACCTTATTAAGGAACTTGATGCTGCCGGCCATGAACTTGCTTCGCATGGTTATACGCATGAGAAGGTTTACAATCTTACTCCGGGTGAATTTCGCGAAGAGATAAGAACCACTAAAAAAGTTATTGAAGATATTATAGCCAAACCAGTTCATGCATTCAGAGCTCCCTTTTTTTCAATTACTGAAAAAAGTTTATGGGCATTGGAAATTCTGGCAGAAGAAGGCTATACTATTGACTGCTCCATTTCGCCAATTAAAACATGGCGATATGGTATTGCAAGTTGCCCTGATGAGATTTTCAGAATTACCGAACCTGGCATTACCGAGTTTCCGGTTTCGGCATTCAAACTGCTTTCAAAAAGATGGGCAATTGGTGGTGCTTACTTCCGTTTATTTCCGTACGCTTTTACTCATGCCGGTGCATTAAAACGTAAAAAAGAAGGACGGTTTAATATGTTTTATATTCATCCCTGGGAATATGATCCCGAACATCCAAAGGTTAAATTGGAGCGCAAAGCCCGGTTCACTCATTATACACGATTATCTAAAACCATAACCAACACTGAAAAGTTGCTTAACTTTTTTGAATTTGATACGGTAAGTAACGTTGTAAAAAATTATCAGCAAAAACATGGAATCAAAGACATCAGCATTAAAGTTTTGCAGAGCTGAAGAGAATGATTACGAAGAATTGGTGCAATTGGTGTCTAAGGTGCTTATTGATGGCGGCTCATTGCATGCCAATCAATATAACTTTACAAAATGGCATTGGAAGTATTTTGAAATTGCTGATGCTGAACCACGAATTTATATCTGTAAAGAAAACAACATAATTATCGGTTACTATCATTGCCCGGTATACCAATGTATAATAGATGGCCAGGTTAAAAAAGTGGCCATGGTGCAGGATGTAGGTATGAGTGAAGCCGCACGTGGCAAAGGCGTTTTCAGCCAGTTGGCAAAATTTGCTACTCATGATTTATTAAACAGCGATATCAGCTTTATCATAACCTATCCTAACGATAAAAGCATACATACTTTTATTAAGTATAATGGTTATAAGAAAATAGAAACGCTTACTACTTTTTTGTTACCCATAAAAAGCGGAAAAATTTTGGCGTCAAAATTAAAGATACCATTAATACCAGACTTGATTGGTATTGCAGTTGATGGAGTTTTAAGTTTAACTCAACCATCGTTAAGCAATGATTACAAAGTGGAATTGCTTGAAACCGTTAATGAGGAAATTTCCGATTTGTTCGTAGAATTTAATAATAGATATAAATATAGCTTGCTGCGCAATTATGATTACCTGCATTGGCGTTTTGATAACAAGCCACATGTAAAACACTACCTGCTAATAGCAAAGCATCAAAACAAAATAGTTGCTGCAGCAATAATTCTGATTGATGAATTACTTGGCAATGAAACAGCTATTGTTATCGATTTTGCAGTAAAACAATATCATGAAAGTGCACTGGTACAGCTATTTGTTGCTTTAAAGAGATCTCCTGAAAAATACTTCGGTAAATCTGTAGCAATGATTTATACCTCTACCATTAGCAATAACAAACATTTTTTCAGTAAGGCCGGATTTTTTAAAATACCTGAACGCTTGAATCCACGGCCGCTTAACCTTCTAGGTAAAAATATTAATGCACCTGATGATATGTACAGTCCATCAGGCTGGAATATTACGCTGAGTGAATGGGATGTGCTTTAGTTTTTAGAGGAGTTTCGTTTTTTTGATTTGCAACCGGCTCAAAATGTGCGGTGAAGTGTCTTAAAAAAGCCGGTTCATAAGTGATTTTATAGCCTGAGGTATTCATCCTGTTTTCCAAAAGCTTATCAAAAACCTCGATTACATAATCCATATGACTTTGCGTATATACTCTTCGTGGAATAGCTAATCGTACCAGTTCCATTTTTGCAGGAATAAGTTTACCATTAGCTGCGTACTTGCCAAACATAACTGAACCAACTTCCACGCATCTGATTCCACCGGTCTTGTATAGTTCACAAACAAGAGCCTGACCTGGATATTGCTCAACAGGAATATGCGAGTAAAATTTACTTGCATCTATATATACCGCATGGCCACCAATTGGATATATCAGCGGAACACCTTTGTTACGCAGATGTTCACCCAGATAGGTTGTACTTAAAATACGGTACCTCAGGTAATCTGGGTCAAAAACTTCTTCAAGCCCTGTTGCAATGGCTTCCATATCACGGCCACTTAATCCGCCATAAGTGGTGAAGCCTTCTGTAATGATCAGAAGATTGGTACATGCTGCTGCAAGTTTTTCATCTTTCAAAGAAAGAAATCCACCCATATTAACCAGTGCATCTTTTTTAGCACTCATAATGCATGCATCACTCAATCGGCACATTTGCTGTGCAATAGATTTAAAAGAATGATGTTCGAATCCTTTTTCACGTGCATGAATGAAATAGGCATTCTCGGCAATCCTGCACATATCCAATACAAAGAGTAAATCATTTTTTTTACATATTTCGCTAATGGCTTTTGCATTTTCCATACTTACAGGCTGCCCTCCACCACTATTATTGGTTACCGTAAGAATTACTGCTGCAATATTTTCTTTTCCATTTTCAGCAATTAGCTGTTCCAGCTTTTTGATATCCATATTGCCTTTAAATGGATAGTTGCTTTCGTAATCAAATGCTTCAGGTGTGGGGATATCAATAGCTGTTGCGCCACTATATTCAATATTTGCACGAGTGGTATCAAAGTGAGTATTGCTGATAAATACTTTTCCTTTTCCACCAATATAGCTGTACAATATTCGTTCGGCTGCTCTTCCCTGGTGTGTTGGCAAAATATGAGGCATACCTGTTAAGTCGCCAACTGCTTTTTCAAAACGCTCCCAGCTTTTTGCACCTGCATACGATTCATCACCCATCATTAAAGCTGACCATTGCTGATTGCTCATAGCTGATGTGCCACTATCAGTTAAAAAGTCAATAATTACCTGGTCAGATTTTAGCAGGAAAGGATTATAATGAGCATTTTTCAAATAAGTCTCGCGTTGCTCAGAGTTAGTAATAGTAATTGGTTCAACCATTTTAATCTTAAACGGCTCTATTATCGTTTTAAATTCCATAGCATTGTTTTATTTAACGCACTGCAAAAGTAATTGCTGTACAAGAGGATAAATGTGATATTCGTCACCTCCGGACCAGAGGCATGTTTTGCTTGAAATGTGCTTTTGCGGGAACTGATTTTATAATTTATAAAAATTAATTTCGCTTACATGCTGCAGTTTATATGGGCTTTATGTTTTGTTGTATTGTTCAGCATGATAATTAATCGCTCATCATTTTTTTATCATCGCAGAGTTCATCCGCTATTATTCCAGGCGGCATTTCTGCTTAAGGTACTAACCGGTGTGTTGTTGACATTAATCTATACTTACTTATATACTGACCGTTCCACTGCAGATATTTTCAAGTACTTTGATGATAGTAAAATAATGTTTGATGCCTTGCCAACAGCACCTTACGATTTTTTCAGGATGTTCTCAGGTTATGATTCAGGTGATGCTGATCTGTTCAAATATTACAGTAAAATGATTGCATGGGATGACAGCGACCTGGTGTATAACGATAACCGCATTATTATAAGATACAACTGCTTATTGCGTTTTATTTCATTCGGAAATTATTATGTACACATGGTGGTAATGTGTTTTATAACATTTTACGGATTAACCTGTTTATTTAAATTATTTGCTTCAGAGGTGAGGGAAAAATACACGGCACTTTTTTTTGCAGTGTTTCTGATGCCATCTGTATTATTCTGGGGAAGCGCTGTTTTAAAAGATGCTGCTATACTATTTGCAACGGGAATATTTTTGTATAACTATAATCTGCTACTGAATAACAGTGCAATGCTATTTAATAAATTATTGCTCCTGGTTGGATTTGCTTTAATGATTTTAATTAAAGTATACGTGTTTTCTTTAATGCTTCCCGGCCTTATTTTGTTATTGCTTATTAAACGAAAACCCGGTTGGAAATTAAATCATTGGATATGGTGGCTTTCCATTTATGTTCTGTTTGGTGTGTTACTCTATTTTCAGAAATTTATTTCAGGTATCAATATCGTTGAGCAAATAGCCATAAAGCAGCATCAATTTATGTCGCTTGCACTATCAGTGGGTAGTGGCAGCATGTTGCAAATGCCTGAAATACATAATTTGCAAAGTGTTTTAATAGCTATTCCTTCGGCATTATATGCAACGTTTTTTCAACCTTGTTTTTTTTGTTCATCATCGCCATTAATCATAATAGCCGGTTTAGAAAATTTAATGATTTTATTGAGTGTAATATTTGCATTAGTGTACTCAAAGCGCTCTAATGTAAAATTGACACCATGGTTTTATTTTGGCTTGTTTTTTACTGTCCTGCTGTATGTTTTAATTGGATTAATTGTTCCTGTGGCCGGTGCACTTGTCAGGTATAAAACAATTGCTTTGCCCTTTCTAATATTTGTATTGGCAGTAATTACTGATAAAGAAAAAGTAAAGCCGTTACTCGTAAAATGGAAACTAAGATTCTGATTGATGGAAGCGCTGCTCATACTGTTTTATATTGCATTGTTTTCAGCCCTTATTATCAGGTTTAAGAAATTCTATGTTGCACAGGTACCGGCAGCAGTGGTGCTAGCAGCATTTTTATTAAAGGTGGTTTCGGGCTGGAGTTTTTACTGGCTTTATACCAATTATAGCTTTGGCGGAGATTCAATTCAGTTTGTTGAAAATAGTAATTACCTGTCGGCACTTTGTTATACAGAAACTTCAGCTTTTTTTAAAATCCTTTTCGGAACAGATAATAGCCATGAGGTTTTCATGCACCAGGAAAACATGAGTCTTTGGTTTAGCTTCGATCCTTTTTACAATGATAGTCAAACACTGATAAGAATTAATGCGCTTCTTAATTTTGTTACCGCAGGCTTTTACTTTGTTAACACTGTGTGGTTTTCATTTTTTGCAGTTGCAGGCCTGGTTGCACTATTAAAGATTTTCGATGGAATTGCTGGTTCAAGTACTATCTGTAATGTTGTTATATTATTTCTTCCATCCTGCTTATTCTGGATATCGGGAGTTTCTAAGGAATCATGGTTGATTTTTTTACTGGGCTTTTTCCTTTTTTCGTATTACAGACTGGTAACAGGTAAATTTCGAATAGCTTTTTTTTTAATAGCAGTTTTAAGCGGAGTTGGTTTATTGTTTATTAAAGTTTATTACATCATTGCTTTTCTGCCGGCACTTATTGCATTTGGCTTGTCAATAAGGTTTAAGAAATTTAATCCGCTGTATTTTTATGCTGGAGTTTATACCGCTGGACTTCTGATTCTTCTAAATTTTCCGGGAATTGATTTATTAAACTATATCAGTAGAAAGCAACATGATTTTGTGAGCTATACTTTATTTATGAATTCAAAAAGTATAATTGAATTACCTACGCTTGAAGCAAATATTTCAAGTTTTATAAAGCAAAGTCCGTTAGCACTTTGGAATACATTAAGCAGACCGTATTTATGGGAAATAAAATCAGCATTTTGGGTTGTGCCGGCACTTGAAAACCTGCTGATCATGATTCTGATTGCAGCAGGATGCATCGGTTTCAGTTATAATCGTAAACATGCATCTTTCAGTTTTGCATGTTTGTTTTTTGCATTATCAATTTTAATTCTGGTTGGGCTTACAACACCTGTGATAGGTAGTCTTATACGTTATAAAACACCGGCATTAATTTTTTTGTTAGCCTTTTTCCTGGTTCATCTTGATACCAGTAAACTGAAACTTCGCTTAGGCTTAATAAAGTAGCTTATACCTTATTTTGTAACATGGGTACAAACCTGAACTTATCAAGTTCAATGGTTTCAAAATCACTTTCGCCTTTCTTCAGCACGGTGGTCATTATTTGTACATCAACACCAACCGGACAAACCAATATGCCACCTGTTTTTAATTGCTTTAAAAGCTCAGCCGGAATTTCAGGAGCGCCACAGGTTATCAGAATTCCATCGAATGGTGCAAAAGCAGGCAAGCCTTTAAAACCATCGCCATAAAACAATTTAGGTTTGTAGTTAAGCGTAGTTTCAAAAAGTTTTTTGGTTTTATCAAATAGCTCCTTTTGCCGTTCAATACTGTACACTTTTGCACCGCATTCACACAATATGCTTGTCTGGTATCCTGAGCCCGTTCCTATTTCCAGGATTTTTTTACCCTGCAGTTCGCCAAGTAACTGTGTTTGGTAGGCAACAGTATAAGGTTGTGAAATAGTTTGACCGGCTGCAATAGGGAATGCTTTATCAACATATGCATATTCAACAAACGCTTTGTCCAAAAAGAAATGACGGGGTACATTGCCTATTGCCGAAAGTACCTTCTCATCTTTTATGCCTTTTGACCTTATTTCTTCAACTAATTTCTTCCTTAATCCTTTGTGTTTAAAAGTATCTTCCAACATTATTAACGCTCTGTCGTTTAAAACTCGTTGCAAAGTTATTATTTCCTCATATCCTTAAATCTATTTTCGCAAAAAGGTTTTCACTTTTCATTGCATCTCATATTACTGACCTTTTAATACTGTTATAGATTGCTTAACTAATAATTATGTTATGAAAATAGGAGTGCTTGGTTCCGGTCATCTTGGTAAGATTCATATCAGGCTGTTAAAAGAAATCAGCGACTGGCAACTGGTTGGCTTTTTTGATACAGATATGGCCAAAGCAAAAGCATGGAGCGAAGAAATTGGTGTGCCCTATTTCAAATCTGATGACGAATTAATAGCGCAGTGTGATGCCATAGATATTGTTACACCAACAAAGTACCATCATTACTGTGCTTCAAAATGTCTTAAAGCCGGTAAGCATTTGTTTATTGAAAAACCTGTTGCTGCATCTGTTAAGGAAGCAAAGGAGTTAATAACCCTTGCGGACGAAGCACACGTTAAAGTGCAGATAGGACATGTGGAGCGGTTTAACCCGGCCTTTATTGCTGCTAAAAATTACATCTATAACCCCATGTTTATTGAAACACACCGCCTGGCGCAATTTAATCCACGCGGAACAGATGTTTCAGTAATTCTTGATTTGATGATACACGATATTGATATTGTTTTAAGTATCGTAAAGTCTCAGGTTAAGAAAATTTCAGCAAGCGGTGTTGCAGTAGTTAGTGATACACCTGATATTGCAAATGCACGAATTGAATTTGATAATGGATGTGTATGCAATTTAACCGCAAGCCGCATATCACTAAAAAATATGCGCAAGAGTCGTTTCTTTCAAAAAGATGCTTACGTGGCAGTTGATTTTCTGAAGAAGAAAGCTGAAGTGGTTAAAATGAAATCGGTTGAAGGCGAACCTGATCCTTTAGGAGTATACCTGGAACTGGGTGATGGCAAAGGACGTAAACAGATTTATTTTGAAAATCCGAAAATAGAGGAAACCAATGCCATTAAAATGGAATTGGAATTGTTTGCAAAGTCAATTGCTGAGAATTCTATTCCGGCTGTTAGCCTTCATGATGGATATGATGTACTTTATGTTGCACATCAGATTATTGATAAGCTTAAAAACATAATGGTGTAATAACTTTCCTGTCATAATAAACACAACTTAAAGTAGCGTAGAATTTTTATTTCTAAAATCCATTTCGAAAGGTCTTACCTCAAATTGCTTTAATTTTAGAAATATCTAATTGAAATTGGTGAATGCGCAATTGCATTAAAAACAAGTTTAATTAGAAGAGAGTTCTTTCGCTCTTTTTTCTGCATTTATAATGCCTTCAATTAATCCTAGATCAATTCCTTTTTCATTAAAAGTCCTTAAAGCAGCCTCAGTTGTCCCACCTTTTGATGCTACAATTTTAATTAAATCATCAAGCGATTTGTTTGCATTGTTAATCATGTGATAAGCACCATGCATGGTTTGTTTCACTAACATGCTTGCTACACCTTCATCCATACCCATCTGTTTGCCCGCGTCAATCATTGCTTTTATAATGTAGTAAAAATAAGCAGGGCCACTTCCGCTTATTGCAGTAACAGCATCAAGAAAGTCTTCATTCTCAAAAAATACAGTCCTGCCTGTTGTTGCGAGCAGATGTTCTACTTTTCTTACCTGGTCAACTGTAACATCTTTATGAGCACTGAATCCCGTGGCCCCCATGCCAAGTTCAACGGGAGCATTGGGCATGGCACGAATTACAGTGGTATGATTAAATGTTTCAGCAATTTTTTCTATTCGAATACCTGCCATTATAGAAAGTAAAATGTTTTCGGGTTTTAAAACACTTTTCAGGTTAATGGCAAGATCTTTAAAATCCTGTGGTTTTACGGCAAGCACCACAATATCACTCGCTGCAATTTTCGGATCAGAGGGGAGTACAACTTCTCCAACATTAAATTGAAGGAGTTCTTTTTTACGGTCTTCATTTTTTTCAACAAGTAATAAATCAGGTTTCGATACAATATTGTATTTAACAAATGCGCGGGCATAAACCATACCCATATTACCGCAGCCTATAATAGTAATTTTCATCTTGGGGGATTTCTTTGAATGTTCAAGCGTAAAAGTATCAATAAATCGGAAAGCAATTAATGATAAAGATGTAATACAATCAAAGTTGAAATAGTATTTAAGATGCAATGCACTGATAAAGGGTCATTAGCGGGATCTATTCTTGTTTTTTATATAGCCAGTCTGATTTGCTGATGGAAAGCCAGTCGCAGGGGATTGTTTTCCACATGAAATTTTCAACGAATTTTAGTCCACATTTTTCAAGCACTCTTCGTGATGCTTTATTATGAATATTGCAAGTGCCTATAACTTCATCAAGAGGAAGATTTTTAAAACCATATGTTAAGACAGCCATTGCCGATTGTGTTGCATAGCCTTTTCCCCAGTAATTGGGATGTAACCGATAACCTACGTCATAAAATCCTGTTCGGTTATTTGTTAATTCGGTAACATATTTTAATCCGCTCCAGCCAATAAAATTACCCGATGATTTTTCAATGGCTGCCCAGCGGCCGATTCTGAAACTGGCATATTGCGACTGAATAAATTCTATGGTATGGATAACCTGATCAATAGATTGAACGGGAGTATTGCCAAGGTACCTATGAACCTCGGGCAATGAATCCATTTTGAAAAAATCTTCAGCATCAGTTAGCCTGAACTCACGTAAGATCAGATTTTCTGTTTCTATATGAAATTGCATATGAGCACGTCAAGTAATGGTATTAAAATCGCAAACAAAAATAAATCATTGAATATTTGGCTACTTGCAACTTGTAAAATGCCTATGTAAAATGCCCAAGCGGCCGCATTGGTTATACATTGATTGCCAGTATCAATATTTTAATATATTTGTCCGCACTATAAGAAAATACGTAACCAGTATATGGAAGAAATGGAAAACCAGAATGAACAGCAATCAGAAGGATTGTTTTCTAAATCAGTAAGGGCAGGCAAGCGTACTTATTTTTTTGATGTAAGATCAACAAGGGGCAATGACTATTATCTTACAATAACTGAAAGTAAGAAAAAATTCAGTCCGCAACCCGGCAGCAAAGCTGTTTTCGAAAAGCATAAAATTTTTCTTTATAAAGAAGACTTTGAAAAATTTATTGAAGGGTTAAACGAAGCAATCGGTGAAATCAGAAAGGTACAACCCATTGAAATGGAAAAGGTATCTTATAATGAGCATCGTGAAAATCATCAGTCTTCTAATCCCGAAGCAGGTGGTGCTACCTATTCGGATATTGATTTTGATGATTTGAAGTAAGAAAGCAAAAGTCTTATATAGAAAAACCCGGTATATCCGGGTTTTTTATTGTCTGACAGTTTTAAACAAGGTGTTTTTATCCTACAACAATTTCAGTAAACGAATCTTCTGTAAAATACTTCTGCGCCAATTCAAGTAATTGTGAAGCTGTAGTGGTTTTAATTGTTTCCAGGTAATCGTAATAATAGTCGTAACCTAAACCAAAGGTAAGAAGGGTATGAAAACGCTGCGCCAGTTCAAAGGGGCCATCAAGCGATTTCAGAAAGCTGCCAGTTATGTAATTTCTTACCAGGTTTAGTTCGTCATCAGGTATGGGTACCTGGGTTAGCTTTTTTATCTCTTTGTAAATTTCGTCAAGTGCAGGTTGGCAAACTTCTATGCCAACTTCTGTGGCAATAACCAGGTTCCCTGCCCATGGGTTGGCAATCATACTTGAACCAATTCCATAGGTGTAACCTTTATCCTCGCGGATGTTTGACATCAGCCTTGACCCAAAGTAACCGCCTAATACGGTGTTCAACAAAAGCAATTTTTTATAATCAGGATGCGTTCTTGTTACCATTAATTTCCCGATGCGTATTGCAGATTGAACAGCACCTTCTTTGGTTATTTTTTGTTTGACTGCCGTTTGAGGCAATACAGTTTTTAAACCGGGATCTGCAACAACAGTATCATCACTTTGAAGCGAAACAGTACCTATAATTTTATTAAGCAGTTTAATTTGTTCCTCATTAATTTTTCCGGCAATAATTATTTTACAATTGGAAAGCGTGTAGTGTCTGGCAGCAAAATTTTTTAATTCATCGCGGTTTAGATCTTTAAAATCTTCAATCGCAGCAGTTTGTCCATACGGGTGGCTACCAAACAATGCTTGCCTGAATACTTTCCTGGCCTGGTATTCTACCTTTTCATTATTTACCATTAGCTGCTGCACATTTCGCTGCACATAATTTGAAATTTCTGTTTCAGTATATGCAGGGGTTAGTATGATTTCTTTAACCAGTTCAAGCGTGGGCTCCAGGAATTTATTAAGAGAATATAGTGTTATAGAGCCCTCATGAAAGTCGCTTTCGCATTCAAGTGAAGCTCCGAAAAAGTCAATACTTTCCGCAATTTCAGCCTGGGTTTTGGTTGCAGTGCCATCATCTATCAGATGGCAGGCGGCTGATGCTACTGCACCATGTGGATGATAAACATCTCCTGCATTAAAAAGGAAACTGACCTTAACAACATCTTGCAATCCGGCATTAATGCTGTAAACAGGTATTCCATTGTCAAGGCTGATTTTACCGGCCTCAATAATTCTTATTTTTTCTAAAGTTTGTAAACGGGGAGCGGTTGATCTGTCAGGCATATTGTTGCTAGTAAGAAATTAATTAAGTGAGGTTTGATAGTACATTACTGAAGCATTGTTTTCGTTCAATATACTTTTAGCAATTTGTTGAATTTCAGCCGGGGTAACTTTGTTGTAATAACCGGCTTGCATGTTAGCATCATTGGCGTTGCCAAGCATCTCATAATAACAGAGCGTAAGTGCTCTGTTGGCAATATTCATTTCGTTAAAAACCAGGCCCGATTCTACCTGTTGTTTTACTTTTAAAAGTTCCCTGTCTGTTATGCCATTGCTGATCAGTTTATTTATTTCCTCATCCAGGGCAGCTTCGGCATTTTCAAGTGTTACACCTTTTACAAGTTTACCTTCAGCTATAACCAGGCTCTTATCCAACTCACCAAGCATGTAACAATTCAGCGATGTGAATAATTGTTTTTCTTTTACCAATGTTATATAAAGACGTGATGATTTACCTCGAGAAAGAATATCTGTAAGAAGATCTGTAGCATAAAAATCGCCATCTGTTTTGCCACAGCAATGCCATGCTTTATATAAACTGTCAAGGGGTTCTTTACGGTTTAAAATAATTTTTCGTTTTTCAGTTTGCTGTGGTTCTTGCGGCAAATTGCGCTTGAATTCGGTGCCGGAAGGAATTGGCTCAAACCATTTTTCACTAAGTTGTTTGGCCGTCTCGGTGGTAATGGCTCCTGAAAGGCAAACTATTGCATTAGCAGGTGAGTAGTATTTTTTAAAAAAAGACTTTACATCATCAAGGGTGGCATTTTGTATGTGCGAAATATCCTTACCGATGGTTGCCCACTGATAGGGATGTACTTTGTAGGCAAGTGGCCGAAGATTAAGCCAAACATCACCATACGGCTGATTGAGGTATCGTTGTTTGAATTCTTCGATAACCACATTGCGTTGTACTTCAAGACTCTTTTCACTAAAAGCAAGGCTCAGCATACGATCACTTTCCAGCCAAAATGCTGTTTCTATATTATTGGCCGGTATGGTCAAATAATAATTTGTAAAGTCATTATTGGTAAAGGCATTGTTTTCACCGCCTGCAAGCTGAAGGGGTTCATCATAGTTGGGTATATTAACTGAACCACCAAACATCAGGTGCTCAAACAAATGAGCAAAACCGGTACGGTTTGGGTCCTCATCACGAGCACCCACTTTGTACAAAATATTCATGGCAACAAGTGGCGAAGAAAAATCTTCGTGAACCATAACTGTTAAACCATTTTTTAAAATAAACTTATTATAGTTGATCATGTAAGAAAGTTATTGATTAATTGAGTTCAATTATTCAATTCAAATTGCGTTTATCGTTCTCATTATACTGCAGGCATATACTCCTGCTGTTTCAGTTCTTAACCTCGATTGACCAAGGCTTACTGCTTTAAAATTATTATTGAGCAGCAGCTTTATTTCATCTTTTGTAAAGTCGCCTTCAGGACCGATAAGTATAAGAACCTTTTGCTCTTTTTTTACAAAGTTGGCCATTTCTAACTTTATACCATCGGCACAATGTGCAACCAATTTTAATCCATCAATTGTTTCACTTGCTAATTTATTAACCGCTATTGATTCATTAAGTTTTGGCATGTATGCCTGAACAGACTGCTTTACAGCTGACTCTATAATTTTTTGCAATCGTTCATTGCGGAGTCGTGTACGAACCGACTCATGACAAATCAATGGTGTTATTTCATCTATTCCTAACTCAACAGCTTTTTCCAGGAACCACTCAAATCGATCAGTCTGGCGGGTAGGGGCAATAGCTATATGAAGATGATAGTTTCGCTTCTGATAATTATTGACCGAATTTTCAATTTTTATTAAACAGCCTTTTAAATCAGTGTTAAGCAGAACTCCATATCCCATAGTACCTTTACCATCAGTAACAGCAATGCTATCACCTGCCCGGAGTCTTAGCGCTTTTATTGCATGCTGCGATTCCTCTGCGCTAAGCAGCACCTGTTCTTTATTTATGGTTTCGCAAATAAAAAGATGCATCAGACAGAACCGTTTTAAACAGCAATAAATTTATACAAAGATCCACAGTGCAAGGAATAGCATAATTAGTATTACCAGCATTGCCCATAAATCAGCAGGAAAAAAACTACCATATTCATGATACATTTTTTTAATCCAGTTTAGCATGATTACATAGTTTATTGGCTCAAAGGTGAAAAATTGTATGTGATTTGAAAATCATAAAAAAAAATAATGCGCAGTTAAAGGCTGCGCACTATCTGAATTAAAACACGAATACTTATTGTTTTTGAAACCTTAAGCTAATTGGGTTTGCAGGATCGCTGTTTTTCATAATATAAATGCCTTTTTTGAGCATTGATAAATCAATTCTATTTTGACCGGTAAGTAGTTTGCTGCTTAAAATAAGCTGACCTGTGCTGTTATAAATATCTACCTTCATATTAGAAATAGCGTTAACATTTAAAATATCGTAAGCAGGATTAGGATAACAACTTAGTACCTGGGCTTGATTTTCGGTAACTGCCAGAGCATTATTGTAATCAATGGCTATGTTGCCCGGTGAAACACCTACTTGAAATGAATCGATAACCATGCCTGTACTGTTATAAATATTAATCCGACCATAAGATGAAAAGTCAGTAATACCACCATAAATTAAATCGTTAACTTTATCATAAGCCATTCCATAAATGGATTGATTTATCATAAGTGAATCATAAGTAGCCAGGCTGTTCGTGTTGAATTTTTTCAATGTCTGCTCGCCCATTACCTGGAAAAGAATTTCATTACTGGAATAAACAGATGTACCGCATCCACTGCTTACCATAAGATCGGTTGTGCTGATAGAACCATTGCTGATATTATATTTAGTTATGGATGCGTTTGTAAAATCACGATTATTAACGGTGTAAATCTCATCATTATTTATGGCCAGGTAATCAGGATTAATACCATTTGTTCCTAAATCGAATTCGCGCACATAGGTATGAGTTGGCAGGTAAATAACTCCGATTTTACCCACATAATTAGGAAAGTTAAAGCTGTTGTTTATGGCAACATAACAACTATCGCCATATACTGCAATACCTTCAGTACTCATTGCAGGGCCTGTTAAATTATCCAGTTCGTAATTAAATGAAAGATCGGTAGCGCTATACGATTGGTAGTAATTATTGCTAAGACCAATATCGCCACGGGTAACAAGCAATTCATTATTCCAGATTGCCATTTTACGAATGCCTGTTGCAGTATTGGTATGCAATAGTTGTTTGGTTGTTTTATCATACATACGCAAGCCATTACTGCACGCTGCATAAATGTAATTATCGGTTACCATCACATCGCTTGCAAATTGTGCACCGGCTATGGTTTCAAAAGTTGAATAGGTTTGTAATGAAGGATTGTAGGCACCAATAGAAACCGGAACTACCTGTTGCCCGGTTGACCAGTTATAATATCCTTCATTAAGAACAATAACCTGGTTAACTGATGTTTGTGCAATTGCAACAGAGTAACATAGTGATAATACAAGAAGTAGTTTTTTCATTGCTCAAATAATTTGAAGTGCGAATAAGCTTAGAAATTTTTTCAACAGCAAAATTAATTTTCTAAAAGCTATGGTTGTTCATATTTTTAATGAAATGGTTTTTAAAACCTTTACAAAGCAACTTTAAATACTGCTCAAAATCATTTTCTTTGATAAACCACTGAAGCGGTAAATTCTTTTATTTGTAACAAACTTTTTAAAAAATGGCCGGTATACTTTGCATAGTGTTTGGAGTAATGTTTGTTTACTTCGCATATCTAAATCTGAATGATATCGATCCATGGGTGTGGGTTCCTTTGTATCTTGCTGCAGCAGCGGTTAATTTCGCTGCTTATTTTAACTGGGCAAATTTCTACCTGGATGCAGTCCTGGTGGTATTTTATATAATTTATGCCATTAAAAACTGGCCTGAAAAATGGGAAGGGGTTACTATGCCAATGTCGCACAGTATTAATGTGGAACGTGGCCGCGAATCATTAGGGTTGCTTATTGCTGCCGGATGTACAATTTACAGCTATTGTTCTGTATACTATTTAAATTAGCAGTTATTTTTATTGATCTGCTTTACAAACTGCTGAAGATAAATAAGCTGCTTAGCAGCTTTTATATCAGCCGGAAAGATTAACTCTGTATTGCGATTCTTGTTTTTCACATAAAATTATTTTTGTCTGAAATAAAAAAGGTTATGTTTGTGCAGTGCAACACGAAAACATTATACCACGCACAACTATATAATTATTGAATTTAATATCATTGAAGATACACTGCTGAGCAGTTAAAGAAGTTTTTTTAGGTTGGTTTAGGTACGGGCAGGTTAATTCCTGCCCGCTTTTTTTAAACCCGTTGAAATTGCTCTTTTATAGTATTTTTCAGCCCTGTGATTATGCTGCAATTTAGAATATGGATTAAAAGATGGTTGGTTTTTGCGGGAACTGTTTTGGTTCTGATGGCGGTTATTGCATTCACACGGTTGCCGTATGATATGCAGATATGGCTGGCTACAAAAAATAATAATTTAAAAGTTTTGCCACAGTACATCATTTTTATGGGTGGCAGTGGAATGCCAAGTGGAGAAAACATGGTTCGCTTGTATTATACATCAGCAGCGGCAACTGAATTCCGAGAGGCCAGGGTTATAATAACCCATCCACTTGATTTGGATGTTAAACAACAGATGCTGAACGAACTTATTATAAGAGGCATTGATTCTAACCGTATTGTTTTTGAAACACAGGGAACCAATACTCGCGGGCAGATACTTAACTTAAAACAAAAGCATCAATTACTTGATGCAAAAATCCTGGTGGTTACATCACCGGAGTATATGTACCGCACACTAAGCTGTTTTCGTAAAGAAGGCTTTAGTAATGTAGGCGGATTACCTGCATTTGAAAATGCAATGTTTGTTGATTTGAAATATGACTTTAAAAAGGCAGGCGGTAAAAGTTATTTACCTGATGTTAGCGGAAGCCTTGCACTTCGCTATAATTTCTGGAATTATTTAAAACTTGAAATTACCTGCATACGCGAATTTTTTGCTATAGGTTATTATAAACTTAACGGATGGATTTGAATTATCAGGCTTCACTGGTCAACTTTAATAGTTTAAAAAGTTTCTACCATTTTACACTAAACTGTCCACTCTCATTTGCTTTTACGATTTCATTTCCTGTAAATGAGTTGTTTTCGAATCCATGAAATTGCAGTTTGTAATAATTGAATTTTGATCGGAATGTACCCTGGTATTTTTCAAAAACGATAGCATTGTTTGCAGGATCAAATATTATTTCACGCTTATAAAAATTTCCATTTTCATAGCCGTAACTATTTCCGTCATCTTCATAATAAACAAAAGTGTTTGCTGTTTTTCCATTGTAGATATGAATCACTAAAGTATCTGAAGGCATTTCATTGGTGCTTTGGATTACACTCTGCATAGGAATTATTGCGCCACCCTTTACAAATACCGGAAGATTATTTAAATCAGCTTCAACAATTACTTCCTGCTTACCTTCATATTTTTTATCAGTATTAAAACGATACCATTCACCTTCGGGTAAATAAACCTTTGTAAATCGTTCTGTGCTTTTGCATGGTGCTATTAAGAAAGCATCGCCATACAAATATTGATTTTCAAAATTGCTGTAGTAAATTTTTTCATCATAGGTGTAATTTATTGCAAGACTCCTGGCTACAGGCATGCCGTTGTTAACAGCTGCGTTAAACATGCTGTAGGTATAGGGCAGCAGTTTGTATCGCAATTCAATTTGCCTGCGTGCTTCGGGTTCAACATACTCGCCAAATGCCCAGGGTTCTTTATCACGAGTGCCCATCATGCTGTGATTGCGAAAGAAAGGAGTGAACACACAAATGGAAAGCCATCTTTGAAACAAATCTTTTGTAGGATCATTTGCAAATCCACCCATATCAGGACCGGCAAATGCAAAGCCACACAAGCCAAGACTATTCACCAATCGAACACCAAGCAACATGTGGTCATCATAAGCATCGTTATCTCCTGTCCATACGGCTGAGTAACGCTGTCCGCCTGCATAAGTAGCCCGTGTAAGTATGAAGGGCCGCTTGTTCATCATTCGTTTTGTGCCGTCAAAAGTGGCACGACTCATTTGCATGCCATAAACATTGTGCGCTTGTTTCATGGTAGTTTTATGTCCGTCAAAATCAAACTCAACGGTGTTTGAAAGACTTTGTCCCCATGCAGCAGGCTCATTCATATCATTCCAGAAACCTTCAACACCATCATCAACCAAACCTTTAAAATTATTTTCCCACCAGGTGCGTGCTGTTGGTTTGGTAAAATCAGGAAAGTAACATCTACCCGGCCAAACATTGGCTACTAAAGGTTTACCATCAGGATAAGCTGCAAAAACATTTTTTGCCAGCCCATCTTTACACACACTGTAATCATCAGCAACAGCTATACCCGGGTCAATAATGACGGCAAGGTGAAAATTCATCTCATTAAGTTGCTTTACATAATTCTTATGATTGGGAAATTTTTTATCATCCCAGGTAAACACACGGTAACGGTCCATGTAATCAATGTCATTATAAATCACATCGCATGGAATTTTTTTCTCACGAAAAGTTTTTGCCACACTCAGCACTTCTTTATCGTTCATATAACTCCAGCGGCTTTGCTGAAAACCGAGACTCCATAACGGTGGCATTTTCATTCTTCCTGTAAGCCAGGTATAATCTTCAATAATACCTGCAATGCTTGATGAGCCAAAGAAATAATAATTCATTTCACCACTCTCGCAACTGTAACTCATAAACTGCTCGTCAGTAGATGCACCGAAATTGAAATTGGTTTTGTAAGAGTTATCCAGAAAAATTCCATAAGTCAAACTATCGTGAATACCCATGTAAAACGGAATGGTTTTGTACAGCGGATCAAAATCAGTAGCGTAAGCAAATTTATCAGTGTTCCAGTTGTTGTAGGAAGCCCCTCTGCGGTTCAATCCTCCTGTTTTTTCGCCAAGTCCTATGAACTTTTCATCTTTAAACATAGTTTTATGTGTGGTGATTTCATCATTCCATAATGTTGTTCCCAAAGCTGCATAATCGCTGTTGAGCAATTGCATTTTACGATTGTAAAAACTGATGCGAAAAGGGTTTTTATCAATGGTGATGAAAAGTGAATCTGTTTCAATCTTTATATCATTTTTTGTTTCCACAAAATTTTTGAAAAGCATTTTTGCAGGCTGAATCACTGCATACGAAAAATCATCACTTAATTTTGGCGTTAAGCGAACTCTTATTACATCAGGCTGATAAGAAGTAAGAATAACCTGTGCATGATCTGCTGTGATGCTATATCCATCAGCAAGTTTTTTGACTGTATTAACCTTGCCTATATTTTGAGTAAGATTGTTTTGTGCTTTTATACTTGTAACAAAAATCGAAATGCAAAGAAAATTAAGCGCTAGAGTTTTTAGTAATAGTTGCTTGTTCATTTGATATTTTTTGAATGTGTGAA
>JBGARN010000178.1:0-4523 GCA_044230205.1 Bacteroidia bacterium | reverse complement strand
CATATGGTGTACTGGCAATGGTATCAAGAAAATATGCCCATAAAATTCCATTCGTGGTTAAAATCAATCACAATGAATTCTTAACCTATCCCAATAAGTTTGATCAGATAATGTTTGGTACAGTTGAAAGTGCTTATAACATGGGCGCTGCTGCGGTTGGGGCTACCATATATTTTGGAAGTGCCGAAAGCAGCCGGCAGATTATTGAGGTTGCGCAGGCGTTCGAACGTGCCCATGAGTTAGGAATGGCTACTATTTTATGGTGTTATACCCGTAACAATGCATTTAAAAAAGATGGTGTTGACTATCACACATCAGCCGATCTTACAGGCCAGGCCAATCATCTTGGCGTAACAATACAGGCTGATATTATTAAACAAAAACTTCCAACTAATAATGGTGGTTATACAGCACTTAATTTTGGCAAGACCCATAAATATGTTTATGAAAAGCTTACCAGCGACCACCCTATTGACTTATGCCGTTACCAGGTGTTGAATTGCTATAGCGGCAGAATTGGCTTAATTAATAGTGGAGGTGAATCAAAAGGAGCAAGTGACATGGCAGAAGCAGTTACCACAGCTGTAATTAACAAGAGAGCAGGAGGGCATGGTTTGATTAGCGGACGCAAAGCATTTCAAAAGCCTTTTGATGAGGGTGTAAAAATGCTAAATGCCATACAGGATGTTTATCTCTGTAAGGAAATTACGCTTGCCTGATTAATTAATACAGGATTAAGGTTGATGTGCAGCAGTATGCTGCTGCCAATAAAATTAGTAGTTCCATTTTATTCCTTATTTAAAAAAAGGAAATAAATAAAATCCCCGCAATATGAGTTGGTTTACCCGAATTAAAAAAGGCATAACTACCAGTACACGAGAAAAAAAAGAAACACCTGAAGGCCTTTGGTACAAATGCCCTTCGTGTAAACATATTCAGCCCAGTAAGGAGCATGAAGACAATTGCTATGTATGTGTAAAATGCGGTTACCATGAACGGCTTGGTTCCGAAGAGTACTTTTCAATACTTTTTGATAACAATGAGTTTATGGAAATTAATGAGAATATGACCTCTGCCGATCCGTTAAAATTTATCGACACCAAAAAATACACAGATAGGGTAAAAGAATCCATTTCAAAAACAGGACTGAAAGATGCTGTACGCACTGCTGCAGGCCGAATAAATGGCAATGAAGCAATGATAGCCTGTATGGATTTTAAGTTTATTGGTGGTTCAATGGGTAGTGTAGTTGGAGAAAAAATTAGCAGGGCTATTGATTTTTGTATTGAGCATAAAGTTCCTTTTATAATGATAAGCAAGAGTGGTGGTGCCCGAATGATGGAAGCGGCACACTCCTTAATGCAAATGGCTAAAACAAGTGCAAAACTTGCGTTGCTTGGCCAGGAACGTGTACCATATATTTCAATACTTACTGACCCAACCACCGGTGGTGTTACAGCAAGTTTTGCAATGCTTGGCGATGTAAATATTGCAGAGCCTAACGCGCTTATTGGTTTTGCCGGCCCCAGGGTTGTGAAAGAAACAATAGGTAAAGATCTTCCCAAAGGCTTTCAAACAGCTGAATTTGTATTAGAGCATGGTTTCCTTGATTTTATTGTGAATCGCAAGGAGATGAAAACAAAGCTTGCGCTGTTATTGGAAATGTTCAAGAACTAATATTTACTGACCATATCCGGGTACGAAATGATTCAGTTAGTTAAACAGTTCAGTTTATTTTATTGATCATTTATTCTTCAAGATGAAATATCCAAAATTGTTGTTCATGTTACTGCTTCAAGCTGGTAACGGAATGGCACAGGGAATAAATACCGATTCAGTATTAAAGGTTATTGAAAATACATCGGATGAAATAACTAAAGCAAAGTTGTATTATCTGTTGAGTGAAAATTCACCAACAGACAGCGGTATAATGTATTATGCAGAACGTACACTTGAATGGGCTGAAAAAGCAGGATACAAAAAGGGAATAGCTGAAGCACTTAACAATATCGGTTATGTTTACACCAACCGTGGCGATAATGTCAAAGCGCTTGAAATGCATAATCAAAGCTTAAAACTTGCCCAAGAAATAAATGACAAGGAAGGTATTGCAATTACATTAAATAATATCGCCTATATCTATCATAACATTGGTAATATACCCCAGTCAATAAAATATAACGAAAGGAGCCTGAAAATAAGGGAAGAAATTGGTGATGAAAAAGGGTTGGCTTATTCACTCAATAATATCGGAAATATCTACCTTGATCAGGAGGACTACCCTAAGGCGCTTGACTATTTTATAAAAAGTCTTAACCTGAGTAAAAAAAGAGGCGACCTGCGCGAAACAGCCCTTGCATACAGCAATATTGGATCAATTTACGACCATCAAAAAGACACTGCTGCAGCAAAGGAGAGTTACAGGAGTTGTTTAAGCATAAGCGAAAGCATAAACTGGAAATATGGAATTGCTACCGCCATGAATAACCTGGCTTCAATCTATAAACGGCAAGGTCAATTAGATTCAGCATTTGCTTATTATTATAAAAGCCTTGAACTGTACCGGCAATCAGGAGATAAATTACAAGAGGCAAAATTGCTTAATAACATAAGCTCATGTTTTCATGAACGCAGGGATTTTAAAAATGCATTAATTTATGGCGACAGTGCTCTTTCACTTTCCTTACGTTTAGGTTATCCGACTAATATCAGAGATGCATCTGAATTGCTGAGCCGAATAAATGCACTGGTAGGGAATTATGAAAAAGCTTATGAATTACAATTGCTGCATAAGCAAATGGCCGATAGTGTACGCAATGATCAAACGCGTGATGCCATGATAAAAAGCCAGATGCAGTATGAGTTTGATAAAGTACAGGCTGAACAACAATCACAAATACAAAAGCAGAAAATTTTACGAAACACTTTTATACTCAGTTTCGGGGCTTTACTTGTTTTTTTTATTGTCATATACAGGCAGCGAAATAATATTTCGAAATCAAAAAAACGGTCTGACGAATTATTGCTGAATATTCTTCCAGTTGAAACTGCTGAAGAGTTAAAAGCTAAAGGATCTGCAAAAGCAAAATATTATGAGTCGGTTACTGTAATGTTTGCCGATTTTAAAGGTTTTACGAACGTGAGTGAACAGCTCACCCCTGAACAACTGGTAGAAGAAATAAATTATTGTTTCAGTGCATTTGATAATATAATTCAGAAATATGAGATTGAGAAAATAAAAACAATAGGGGATGCTTACATGTGTGCGGGAGGATTACCAAAGAAAAACAACACACATGCAATTGATATAATAAATGCTGCTTTGGAGTTTTTAGATTTTATGAAAAAGCACCATGAACAAAAACAAAGCAAAAATGAAATATCATTCGAGCTGCGTATTGGGGTTAATAGCGGTCCTGTGGTAGCAGGTATTGTTGGAGTGAAAAAATTTGCTTACGACATTTGGGGAGACACTGTAAACGTTGCAGCACGGATGGAAAGTACGAGTGAACCAGGTAAAATTAATATTTCAGGCACCACCTATCAGCTAGTTTCAAAACACTTCAACTGTGAATTCCGTGGCAAGCTGAATGCAAAGCATAAAGGTGAAGTTGAAATGTATTTCATTAAAGATAGAGTAGGTTAACAATCATAACATAATAAACCGGATAATTTTAAAGCGATGGTAATTTTTGCTGTTTGTTATCATATTATTGCAACACCATTTATAGAATATTAGCACCGTTTTCTAAACTAGTAGTATGGATAATATATTTCTTGTCAGTTCATCCACAAAGAAACCTTCGACAAAACGCTGGGTTGAACTGCTGAACAAAATATTCGCGCGGTTTGGTTATAAGCTGACACCTCAGCCCAATCCAAGGGTGGATATGAGTACCATAGAACAACGCATTAATATGTTCCATTTACTGGAGTCTACAATTACCTGTGGCGTAAATGGTGAAGTGGCTGAATTTGGATGTTTTACCGGGCAGACTGCAATGCTGTTTCAAAAGGTTATAATCAACCACAATAAAAGCAAAACAGTTTTTTTATATGATAGTTTTGAAACGGATTTTGGATTGCAACGCGATGTTGAAAGTGAACTAAAGAATAATTTCAGTCATGCTATGTTGCCCATGCCTAAAATAATTAAGGGTAGGTTTGAGCAAACTGTACCTGAACAATTGCCATCCAAATTAAGTTTTGTTCATATTGATTGTGGGGTAGGTACAGATCCGTTGATACATAAAAACCAGGTTCTACACCTTCTTAAACATATTTACCCGATTATGTCAACGGGTGCAATTTGCATGTTAATGGATTATTGCGACCGTGATAGGGGCCACACCGGCAGGGATTTTAATCCCGGAGTAAAAATTGCATGCGATGAGTTTTTTACTAATAAGCCCGAAAAAGTTTATGCACTTTATGGCAATCAATACTCACATGGCTATTTCAGAAAAATGTAAAATAGCTTAAACCAGTTCAGCTTTGCTTGGTGATAAGTGAACAGCCTGACC
>JBGARN010000177.1:0-5515 GCA_044230205.1 Bacteroidia bacterium | reverse complement strand
ACATCTCAGTCGGGAGGCTGCAGAGGACCTGTATAATTGTTTATCCTCAAAAGTTTTTGACAAAGGTGAACTGCTGCTTAAAGCAGGTGAAACCTGCAAAAAAATATACTTTGTTGATGAGGGGCTGACAAAAACATTTTTTTCTAAAGCGGATAAAGAATTCATCATGCGGTTCTTCCCGGAGCATACCCTTTTTTCGGTGCTGAATAGTTTTGAAACACAAACCCCTTCTCAATATGAAATTATGGCACTGGAAAAAACTTCCGTTACATATCTTCTTAAGACTGATTTGGAAACATTGTGTAAAAAACATCACAGTGTTGAAACCGCCTATAGAAAACTATTATCCATTGCGACCATAAATATGATGAAGCGGATAAGTGAAATGCTGGAAGAAAATGCTACCGAAAGATATAATCACTTCCTTCAAGACAACGGTTTTCTTCTGCAACGTATCAGTCTCGGCGATTTAGCAAATTATCTTGGCATCACACAGGTATCACTTAGCAGAATAAGGGCAAGCAAATAGCTTTTTATCATTTGTAAAACTTCAGGATTCGCATAAGCTTTAGCTTCGCTCAAATTTTAATCTATGCTTGAGATAAGACCCGTTTGTGAGCACTGTGGTAGAAAATTACCTGCTGACAGTGTTGATGCGATGATTTGTTCTTTTGAATGCACCTTCTGTAAAGATTGCGTTGATAAGGTACTGTTTAATGTTTGCCCTAATTGCGGTGGCGGACTGGAAAAAAGACCGGTGAGGCCGCAGGAAAAATTAATCAATTACCCACCTTCTAACTTAAAAATTCATAACCCGGTGAAAGCAGAACAATTTAAGCCAATGCTGATGCAATATAAAAACATCCCACCTGAAAAAAGATAGCTGGAATACTATAGAACTTCTGATTATTGCTGATAATTCAAAACCATTTTCCTGCTGAAGGTGGTTTTTTTTCAAACTTTATTTTCTGCAACTCCGTTATTTATCATTTGTAAAAAATCTGTTCGTGGCGGCAAAATAGTTTTGTGCAATCAAAAATTAATTAATTATGCAAAACTTAACGCTCACACAAAAAGCAAGCCTGGCAATAGCCATTGCCATTTGTATCGTTGCACCAACCTTTGGATATTTAAAGATTGGGTTGGCTCCTGTTATTATCGTAGGTGGTTCTGCCATCATTGGATTTTTTTTCTGGTATTTCACTTACCTGAAGAAACCAACTGACCCAAAAATCATTCTGCCTATTTTCATTCTTGCGGTTGCAGGCCTGCAGATTCATATGGTGGAAGAATATTTTACAAGCTTTGGCCCTGCTATTTCAAGAATATTTAATGTGCCATGGACGGAAGAAAGATTTCTGCTGGTATTCATGATGGTGCTGCCAATTATCTATACACTTACTACGCTGGGCTTGTATTACCGAGTTCCATTAGCCGGATTTGTGGCATGGTTTATTTTTATTGGGCCGGGTGTTGCAGAATTCACCCATTTTATTTTCCCGTTAATTGAGCCGCATTGAGCGGGTAATATTAATAGTGTATCACAAACCATCAATGGGGTTTTAGTAGAGGATATGCCCAACTATTATCACAAAACAACCGAAGCGCGGTATTTTCAGGAATGTGGACGGCCACGTGTGCCGATGATACCGGGTATTTATGCGATTTACCGCCTTACAAAAGAAGCCCGCAAGTCTACAAAAGTAATCACAGCAGGCAATGAATAAGCAAAACATAAAAGTCTACTTTGTATTCTTTGCGGCATTTATTGTAATGCATTATACTGGCGAAGCGCTGATAAAACTTCCATATATTGTCAATGCTGTCATTGTATTTGCTGCTGTATTTAGTATAATTCTATTACTTAACAGGTTGGTTCATGGAAAAAGTATGAAAACAATTATCCATGATATAGGGTTACGGGCAACAAATTTGTCAGGACTTGCTCCTGGCATTTTTGTTTCGACAGTATTACTTTGTGCTTATCCCTTGCTTGGCTACATGTTAACTACACGTATAGCATTAGCTGACAACTGGCAATGGAATGTTATTGGGCTGATGTTTACTGGCGGTAGTAGTTATAGTAGCAGTGTTATTCAGGGGGTTATTTAATGGTGTTTAAGAAAACATGAGTTTCAAAAAAGCGGTTTTTATATCCACAATATGTTTTGCACTTGCTCATCTCGTCATGTTTACCTATATGGATTTTGCTGGCATAGGTTAAGGTCAACAATATTTCGTTGTTGCAATTTCTGCACCACTGGCATTTCTTTTTGAAATAGGAAATTATACTGTTTGGAGTCTTTGCCATTGCATACAGCTACAAGAACTATCGGCTCGGTTATAACTGTTGATAGCACACTTTATGTACCCTCGTTGATGTGGATAATCGTTTCAAGGATTCTGCCTTACATCGTACTGATGTTTTATAAAGCGTTTAGAGCAATTTACCGTGCTATTTTTGAACAATTGACAAACTGTTTTTATCAATTGATAAATTTTTTATCAGGCTCAACTTTCAGCTTTGTACTGTCAAAAAATTAACAATTAAAAATCTGCAAAAATGAAAAAATATTTACTGGCTTTGTTGATGATGACATCCGCATTTGCCAATGCACAACAAAAAGAACAATTCAAAACTATCCATGGTACTGAAGTCGATATATTGCCTTACATGACGGAGATATTATGGTTCCGTTTGGGCTTCTAAAAATCATTTCCGTTACAGGGCGGTTGTTACAAATGTTACTACTCCTGAATTTATGCTCAAAGACGGATTTAGCAATAACAAAATGATGGTGTATGCTGCATTGGTTGATTACTTTTTTGAACCACGGCCTGAAAAGTGGTGGATTGGTTCTGGCTTTGAATATTGGGATGCTGAAATTCAGACTTCTCAAAAATTCTCCACCGTAAAATACAATAATACCATGTTCACTCTTGGTGGTGGGTATGTATGGAAGTTCTATAATAATTTCTACATGAATCCATGGGCAGCAGTACATCTGAGAATAGCCGGTGATAAGAGTGTTATGGTTGATGGCATGGAGTTTAAACCTTCGTTATTGATTCCCGAAGTTTCTCTAAAATTCGGGTGGTATTTCAACACTAAATAATCAAGCTATGAACAGAAGAAAATTTTTAGGCCTTGCCGGGGCTTCTGTTGTTGTTACAGCAGGTGCAGCTTACTTGTTAAGCGACAGGCATCATTTTGTAAGGGCCGATATAAAAGAAGGTAACAATTATAAATTTCCATTGAAGCCCGATGAGAAAGATATACTTTATATGGCATCATTGGCTCCAAGTGGACACAATACACAACCCTGGGTTATAAAATATATAGAACCCTATCATTGGATTATTGCCAATGATAATACGAAATGGCTGCCTGCTGTTGACCCTACGCAAAGGGAAACAATTTTATCTATTGGCGCTTTTATTCAAAACCTTGAATATGCTGCTGGTAATTTAGGGTATAGCTGTGAAATTAAGCTGCTTGCATTAAAAAACCAGGATGAGAATGTGTTGGAAGTTAAACTCATAAAAAAAAGCAACCAGCCTGTCATTGAAGCAAGCAAAATAAAACTTCGCAGAACAGTACGTTCCGGCTACCTGAAAGAGCCCCTGAAGAAAGATGATGTTAAGTTTATCACTGGTAATGACAAAAAGAATTTTCATTTCTTACCCAATAATTCTAAAGAGTACAGCTGGTTGAATGAACAAACTATTGAAGCAAACAGGCATCAAACCTGGCGAATGCAATGCAATCTGAACTGGCGGACTGGATGCGGTTTTCAAGTGAGGATGCAATAAAGAATTGTGACGGATTAACAACGGCAAGTATGGAAATAAATGGAATGTCCGGCTGGGTAGTCCGTAATTTTTTATTCAAAGAAAACGTAATGAGTAAAATTCAGGAGCACGGACTTAATATTGTGAAAGAACAGGTGAGCAGATCCGGTGGCTGGTTGCTCATTACAAGTAAAGATAATTCCACGGAAACATTGATTGAAACAGGTAAAACGGTTGCAGCGGATGCTTCTTAAAACAAGAAAAGATATATAGCTATTCACCCAATGACACAAATACTTGAAGAAGATGCGTATAAAAGTGGATTAAATAAATCGATTGGGATTACAGATACGGTGCACGTTTATTTTGCGGGCAGGGTATATTAAAAAAATTACCCTGACCCGGTTTCATTGAGAAGGCCTGTGGAGGTTTGTAAAGATTTATTCAGCATAAATCACAAATCATGGTTTCAAAAATCAATAAAAATATTTTGCTTATTTGTGAAGGGCCGGATAAAGGGTTGTTTTAAGGAAGGACTGTCCAAGATATCACTTACCTGCAGGGATGTGCTTTTCAATAAATATTGTTCATAAGGGCCGTGTTTGCCAGAGACTTACTCTGTTTCTCTCCCGCTGGCGTCCCCGCCAACGGCAAACGTGATAACCGGGAGTATCAATTAGTAATGCGTACAGTATTAATTCAAAAAGATTATGCAGCCGAAGTGTGCGACGCAAGAAACGCTTAATTGATGTTCTGGTGTTTGGTGTCTAAAAATGTATTTAGGAAAACCATAGAAAAATCAATCCTGCAATAGGAGCACTTCGCAACCGGGTATCATAGTACTATCCTTCCTTCCAGCAGGCAAGTGCAGCCTGGCTCATACAAATAAAATGCCACTATAATTTGCTCTCCCGTTGGCGTCCCCGCCAACGGCAAACGTAATGATGGTCTTTACGCTTACCCTGTATTTTGAATTGCATTTGGAACCTGCTAAAAACCTTTTGTGCACAATGATGTTCATTAGACTTCAAATATGCTTAGTGTATTAAAATTGCACAACCCGCTAAACTTTGCCTAATTTTGCATTTGGATTTGCTTCCATTTATCTTCCCTTACAATACTTATCCGGAATGAAGCCATTACGCAACTCCATTGGCATTCCTTGTTTAAATTTTTCCCATCATGAAATTACTGATCCGAAGAACAGGGCTGGTACTGTGTATGGTACCACTGTTCGTACAAGCCCAGGACATAAGCGTTAAGCAGGTGCAGCTGAAGCAGTTTTATTTGCAGTCATCCGAGGTAGTTAAAAACGATGGATCGGCATTATCCCTGCCGGGTTACCGTTCAAAAAATTGGTTCCCGGTAGCGTTCAATCTACCGTGTTAGCCTGGTAAAAAATAACATCTATCCTGATCCCTATATTGGCATGAACAACATGCGCATACCGGATGCATCTGACGGTTTTTTCAATAACCAGCCAACTGGCCCAATACTCCCATATACCCCATGTGCCCAATCCATGGAAAAAAGCGTACTGGTACAGGATGTTGGTTTACTGTACCGGCCGGAGAACAGGAAAATTTTTTCAACTGATCTTTAAAGGCATCAATTACAGGGCCGACGTATGGTTAAACGGGCGGTTGATTGCCGACTCGTCTGAAATTCTTAAACATGTTTGCGGAATTTCAATTGAATGTAAGTCAGGCGATCAAAGCAGGTG
>JBGARN010000033.1:0-33942 GCA_044230205.1 Bacteroidia bacterium | reverse complement strand
TATGCTGGAAGTACGCAAACAGGAAAAGCACTTGTTTATAGGTATCCCTAAAGAAATATCATTCCAGGAAAACCGCATTGCATTGGTTCCTGAATCGGTGGCATTACTGGTGGCTAATGGTCACCAGATAATTATTGAAGCAGGTGCCGGCTCAAATGCAAATTTTACCGATTCTGATTACAGCGAAGCCGGGGCACAAATTGTTTACAGCCCTGAAGAAATTTATAAAGCTGATTTAGTATTAAAAATTGCACCTCCATCACTCCATGAAGTGGAAATGATGCATGAAAAGCAGATTCTATTTTCTATTCTGCAATTAAGTGTACAGAATAATGAAATTATGACGCGCCTGTCAGCAAAAAAAGTAACAGCGCTGGCTTATGAATTTATTAAAGATCAAAGTGAGAGCATCCCGGTTATCAGGGCAATGAGCGAAATAGTGGGCATTACCTCTATATTGGTTGCTGCCGAATATTTAAGTAATTCAAAAAACGGGCGGGGTGAAATTGTAGGTGGCATTACCGGTATACCGCCAACGGAAGTGCTTATACTCGGTGCAGGTACAGTTGGAGAGTTTGCCGCGCGTACGGCACTTGGTTTGGGTGCCAATGTTAAAGTTTTTGATAACTCTATTGCCAAGCTAAAGCGATTGCAAACTAATCTTGGGGTAAGAATTTTTACATCAACCATATCGCCTAACGCACTTACAAAGGCACTAAAAAATGCTGATGTGGTGGTAGGTTCAGTTTATTCAAGTGATGGCCGTGCACCTGTAATTGTTACCGAAGAAATGGTAAGTAATATGGCATTCGGTTCCATAATAATTGATGTTAGTATCGACCAGGGAGGAAATTTCGAAACTTCTGAAATAACCAATCACTCTAATCCAACTTTCAACAAGTACGGAGTGATTCATTATTGTGTTCCCAATATTGCATCGCGTGTTGCGCGAACTGCATCCTATGCATTAAGCAATATTTTTTCTCCTATTATTTTATCTATTGGTGAAGAAGGAGGCATTGATGAGTTGCTGTATAAGGATAAGTACCTTCGTTATGGCGTGTATTTATATAAAGGCACCGTAACCAATAAATATGTAAGCGAAAAAGTACGCCTTCCGTTTCGCGATTTGAATTTGCTAATGGCAAGCAGGATTTGATAGGTTTTAGATTAAGGCTTCCATATAAAAAAATAGTAAGGCAATTAAAACATACCTTGTTTTTTTTTAAATAATCTGAAAAACTTAAGTTCCTTTTTTTTCGGTATACAAATTAAGTTAACCAATCAATTCTATAACCAAAGCCGACATTTTTACTTCAGCTTCATTGGCTACTTTTAAAACTTCTTCGTGGGTGATGGTTTCAACATGTTCCATGCCGCCTAAGTCGGTGATAATACTCATAGCAAAGCAGGGAATATTCATATGGCGAGCAACAATTACTTCGGGTACGGTGCTCATGCCCACAGCATCGGCACCAATTGTTCTTATGTATTTATATTCAGCGCGTGTTTCAAAGGTGGGACCGCTAACGGCAGCATATACTCCAATGTGGCAGGTAAACCCTTTTGCATCAGCAATTTTTTTTGCCCTTTCAATAAGTGCTTTATCATAGGGTGCACTCATGTCAGGAAAGCGTGGCCCAAGCTCATCCATGTTTTTGCCTATTAACGGGTTTCCGGGCATCAGGTTAATATGATCATCAATTATCATCAGGTCGCCAACTTTAAAATCGGGGTTCATGCCTCCGGCAGCGTTTGATAAAATGAGCTTATTGATGCCCAGGTATTTTAAAACCCTTATGGGGAAAGTAACCTGCTCCATGGTATAGCCTTCGTAAAAATGAAACCGGCCCTGCATTACCACCACTTTTGTCTGGCCTAAAAGACCAAGGAAAAGTTTGCTTCCATGCCCCTGAACAGTAGAAACCAGAAAGTTGGGTATATCAGTATAGTTAAGTTCATGTTCTACTTTTATTTTGGTGGTTAGTCCGCCCAAACCCGATCCAAGAATAATTCCAGCCTCAGGTGTGAAGCCGGTTTTCTTTAAAATAAAATCAGCTGATTGTTTTATTTTTTCTAACATAGTTAACCAGGTATTGATTAAAGTTTACTCTGTCATCATCATTAAACTCAAACTTAACCGGCTGGATATACACAGGCAAATCATTAATTACAATTTTAAGTTTGGCGTCCTGCAAACGCATCCAGTCTTTTTCAGTAGTGATGATTATTTTTTTGTGATTGGCAATGTTATCAAATTTTTTTCTTGCTCCGTTTAAATCTTCAACCGTGAAATTATGATGGTCGGCAAAGTCAAGATGAACAATTTCTTTAAACTGTTTTGATAAATAATTACTCAATGCTTTTGGTTTTGCAATTCCTGTTAAAAGCAATGCCGTATAATCATCCCAGCTATTACCTTCATTGTTTAACTCATTTAACACATTTAATAAGGGTTGATAACGGATATGTGAAAAGTAAACAACCTGTGATGATGTTGTTTTGAGTTGGGTGGTAACTAATTCTTTTTCCTTTTGATTTAAATTATCAGGACATTTTGAAACAATTATTATGTGAGCCCTTTTGGCACCTGTTCTACTTTCGCGAAGATTTCCGGCAGGTAACAGCAAATCGTTGCAGTATAAATTAGCATAATCAGTAACCAATATGTTTAATCCGGCAGCAACAGCACGGTGCTGAAAAGCATCGTCCAACAAAATTATTTCTATACCGGGGAAATTGTTTTTTAATTGATTAATTCCCAAAATGCGGTTTTCGCAAACTGCTATTTTCAATTCATGCCTATTTTCATGGGCTGGATTTGAAAAATTCTGATGGTGTTTTTTAAAATACATAAGCGGCTCGTCACCAATTTGCTCTGCCGTTGATTGTTCGGTTGCCAAAACAAAGCCCCGGGTTAACCTTCCATAACCCCGGCTAAGCACAGCAATAGTATATTCATGCTTTAGCACATCAATAATATAGTTGGTGGTAGGTGATTTGCCAGTACCGCCCGTGCTAAGATTTCCAATGCAGATTACCGGAAAATCAAAACGGGTTGATTTAAAAATGCCATTATCATACAGGCTGTTACGGATTGCCGTAATAACATTATAAATCCATGAAAATGGCAATAACAGCAGTCTAAAGTTCACCGTTCAAATTAAGTGATTTCTTTTCTATTCTTTAAAGCCATATAGATTTCATGTACATGGTTTTCAGATCAAAAAGCTAATATTGCACCGTTCAGCAATAATAAGCCTGCTGAGAATTAATATTTCAATTCAACTATGTTACTATTAAAAAACCTGAGAGAGTATAAGGAGGATGTTATCCAACTCCATCGTATAAAGAATTTCGATAGCCGGCCCTTGGTTGAACATATCATTGGCCTTGATGACAACAGGCGTAAATCTCAGAAAGAAGCTGATGAACTTAAGGCGGAACAAAACCGGCTTTCAAAAAAAATTGGTGAATTAATGAAGGGTGGCAACAAATCAGAAGCCGAAGAACTGAAACAACAGGTTGCCGCATTAAAAGACCAAACTCGTTTTTTGGATGAGAAACTGGCTGATTTTGAGAGGGAGATTAAAGAAGCTATTGTGCGGATGCCAAATATTCCTTCAGAAAAAGTGCCGGCAGGTAAAACAGCCGAAGATAACTTAACTGTTTATAAAAATTTTGTTGACCTTCCCGTGTTAGGTAAAGATGCACTTCCTCATTGGGATCTTGCCGGTAAATATGACCTGATAGATTTTGAACTGGGAGTTAAAATAGCAGGAGCGGGGTTTCCGGTTTATAAAAATAAGTGCGCACGTTTACAGCGTGCATTAATAAACTTTTTTTTAGATCGCGCAGTGGCTGCAGGTTATAATGAGGTTCAGCCACCAATATTAATCAATGAAGATTCAGGTTTTGGTACCGGCCAATTACCTGACAAGGAAGGCCAGATGTATTATATTAATGCAGATGGGTATTACCTGATACCAACTGCTGAGGTGCCGCTTACCAATATTTACCGCGAAACCATTTTAAAGCCTGAAGACCTTCCGGTTAAAATGACTGCTTATACGCCATGTTTCCGCAGAGAAGCAGGAAGTTATGGTAAGGATGTTCGCGGTTTAAACCGCCTGCATCAATTCGATAAAGTTGAAATAGTTCAGCTGCAACATCCTGAAAAATCGTGGGAAACCCTTGAAGAAATGAGGCATTATGTTGCCGGATTACTACAGGAACTGGACTTACCATTCCGAACTGTTCTCCTTTGTGGTGGCGATATGAGCTTTGCTTCATCAATGACTTATGATATGGAAGTATATGCAGCTGCACAACAGCGATGGCTGGAAGTTAGTTCGGTTTCTAATTTCCAAACCTTCCAGGCGATACGTTTAAATTGCAGGATTAAGGATGATGATAAAATTAATTATGTGCATACCTTGAATGGCAGCGCTCTTGCATTACCCCGTATTGTAGCGGCTATACTTGAGAATAATCAGACTCCTGAAGGAATTGTAATTCCAAAAGTACTTGTACCTTATACCGGTTTCGAGTTGATCAACTGATTAATGGTTTCACGCAATATTAACTACAACCCTTGATTTTGTTTTGTTAATTTTGTAGTGTATTACTTCCGGCTTCCGGGAAATAAATATCCGAAAGGCAACGTTCTATCCGCATGAATATTTTTAAAATAATTTTCTTTTCAGTGTTGCTGCTGGCATCAGTTTATGTTAATGCTCAACCGGGGAATACCAACTATCAATTAGCGCAACAATATTTTAATTCGGGCGAATACGACAAGGCATTGGTGTATTTTGAAAAAAATTATGATTTCGATCCGATGGGAACTTATCCCGATTACCTTAAATGCCTGATTGCAATGAAAGAGTATGATAAGGCTGAAAAGCTTATCAAGAAGCAAATGAAAAAAACTCCTGATGTTGCATTGGCCTTGGTTGATTTAGGATACCTGTATGAATTGAAAGGTGAACAGTCGAAGGCTGATGAGCAGTATCAAAAAGCAATAAAATCTCTTAGAGCCGACCCTAACCAGTATAATAATTTAGCTAATGAATTTATTGAGCACGGCTTGATTGATCTTGCCATAGCAACTTACCAGCAAGGCAGGGTTAATTTGCGGGGTGCATATCCGTTTTGTTTTGAACTGGCTGAAGCATATGCACAAAAATCTGACTTGCAAAAAATGACAGATGAATACCTTGACATTGTTGAACTTGCGCCTCAATACATTCCTAGTTTACAATCCATTCTTCAAAATAAAATAGCATTGGACTATACAGGCACACTTGGTGATATTGTGAGGCAATCACTATTGCGTAGAATTCAAAAAAACTCAGGTAAAATAGAATACAATGAATTGCTCTACTGGCTTTTTATGCAGCAAAAGGATTTTGAAAGCGCAGCAATCCAGGCAAAAGCACTTGATAAAAGATTAAGTGAGCAGGGCGACAGGTTACTTAATCTTGGTCGCACCTGTGTAAGTAACCAGGATTATAAAACTGCTGAAGATTGTTTTCAATATATTGTAGATAAAGGTAAGGATGGTTCCAATTATATTACAGCGCGTATAGAGTTGATTAACGCGCTGAATAAACGCATTACTACTCAAAGCAATTACACAACTGCCGATTTACAGAAGCTTGATAATGATTATAAGAACACCATCGGTGAGTTAGGAAAAAATGCAGGCACCTCATCATTACTAAAAGAGTATGCTCACCTTCGCGCATTTTATCTGAATGATGTGGATGGCGCTACCTTAATGCTGGAAGAGGTGATTGCCATGCCCAGAATTACGCCACTCTTTCAGGCAGAATGTAAACTGGAACTTGGTGACATTCTTGTTTTGAAAAATGAAGTGTGGGATGCATTGTTGTATTACGGACAGGTAGATAAAGATTTTAAACATGATGAAATCGGCCGTGAAGCAAAATTCAGAACGGCACGTACTTATTATTATGAAGGTGAATTTGAATGGGCTGCCGCACAGCTTAACGTGCTGAAATCTGCCACTACACAATTAATTTCTAATGATGCCATGAGCCTGGCCCTGCTCATACAGGATAATTCAGGATTTGACTCTGATTCTAATACTGCTCCATTATTAACGTATTCAAGGGCAGATTTACTTGAATTTCAGAATCAGCATACTGAAGCATTGGCAACTTTGGATAGTTTGCTCAAGGAATTTCCCGGTCACTCCTTAACCGATGAAACATGGTTTAAGAAAGCTGAAATTTATACACGTACAGGTAAACTTGATTCTGCCGTTATTTTTTACGCTGATATTGTTGCAAATTATCCTACTGATATTTTAGCTGATGACGCTTTATTCAGGCTGGCTGATTTGCAGGAAAACCGGCTTAACCAAAAGGAAAAAGCAATGGAGCTTTATGAAACACTGCTGCAAAAATATCCCGGAAGCCTTTATGCTGTTGATGCCCGTAAACGATTCAGGGCATTGCGGGGTGATAAATTAAACTGAGGAGATTCAGTAGTTTATTAAGCCTTGAAAAGCTGGTGTGATTAAAATTTATAGAATAAAGAATTTTAAAATAACAGATTACAGGCCATTCAATTGTATCTATCAATTTGTCGAAAATCCTTTTACAAGTACATTTGACCTGTAAATCATAAAATCAGTTGAAGTGAGTGAAGCAATAACAAACCTGCGCGAAGCATTAAAATATTCACCCGATAACCTACCGTTACGAATGATGCTTGCAGAGGCATTGATGGTAAGCAGTTATTTTGAAGAAGCAGAAAATGAATATAAAGCTGCATTGAAATTAAATCCTGCAGATGAAAAGATTAAGTTAGGTTATTCTAAAGCATGCTATATGCAGCATAAAAATTCAATAGCAGTTGTGATAGTAGAAGAACTGCTTCAGGCTGCTGCACCTGTGCCTTATACCTTTTTACTTCATGCAAAGCTTTTACACAGGGATAATCGATTGGCTGATGCTGCACAGCAATATCAGAAAGCTATTGCTCTTGATCCTGCTTTAAAAGACATGGAGCTGGAAGAAGCATTAAAGGTTAAAAGCACAGAAGGAATTCATGGCTTAAATGAAGCTGAACTATTTGAAGAAGTGGAGGGTATGGAACGCCCCGTGATAAATTTTAGTGATGTGGGCGGAATGAACCATGTGAAGGAAGAAATAAAAATGAAAATTATTTTACCCATGCAACATCCTGAATTGTATGCTGCTTATGGTAAAAAAATTGGTGGGGGAATTTTATTGTACGGCCCTCCCGGCTGTGGTAAAACCCTGTTGGCACGTGCTACTGCAGGCCAGGTGCATGCAGGTTTTATTCCTGTTGGCATCAGCGATATTTTAGACATGTACATTGGCAGCAGCGAACAACGCCTGCATCAATTATTCGAAAAAGCGCGCCAGCAAAAACCGTGTGTGCTTTTCTTTGACGAGGTAGATGCTTTAGGAGCAAGCCGCAGTGATATGAAACATTCAGCAGGCAGGCACTTAATCAACCAGTTTCTTGCCGAACTTGACGGAGTACAGGCAAGTAATGAAGGATTGTTAATCTTAGGTGCAACCAACGCTCCATGGAATCTTGATGGTGCTTTTCGCAGGCCCGGACGCTTCGACAGGATTTTATTTATAACGCCACCTGATGAACCTGCAAGAATTGAAATTTTAAAAGTTTTATTGAAAGGCAAGCCTGTAGCTGAAATTGATTATAAAGTACTGGCAGGTAAGACCAAGGAATTTAGTGGAGCTGATTTAAAAGCTGTGGTTGATAATTGTGTGGAGGATAAATTACGTGAGGCGATGCAGCAAGGTCTTCCGTCAAAAATTACAACCAGCGATTTGCTGCAGGCTGCAAAAAAAGTTTATCCTTCAACTAAAGAGTGGTTTACCACAGCCAGGAATTATGCACTATATGCAAACGAGTCGGGCTTATATAATGAAGTGCTCGAATACCTGGGAATTAAAAAATGACGCAGCAACTTGACCGTGCCCGATTGCTCATTAATTACAGGCGATACAGTGAAGCACAAAGTGAAATAGTTCAATACCTGTCAGCCGAACCTTATGACAGCGAGGCTCATGCATTACTGGCTATTGTTCATTTAAGCCAGCTTAACATTGATGAAGCAAGAAAAGCCATTGAAGCTGCCATTTCGCTGGCACCTGATGAAGCTTTTAACTTTTATATCAGCAGTAAAATTTTTTTTCACCAGGAAAATTTTATTGAAGCCAAAAAAAATATAAACCATGCAATAGCAATTCATCCGCTGGTAGCTGAATTTTATGCATGGCTGGCACAACTCCAGATGCATAGTAAAGATTATGACGAAGCTCTTGCAAGTGCTGATGCAGGTTTGGCTTTGGAGGCAGATAATATTAACTGTCTTAATATACGTGCTATTGCATTAACCAAGCTCAATCAAAAAGAAGAAGCTTACCAGACTATAAGGGACGCCTTAACCGGTGATCCTGAAAACAGCATGACACATGCCAACACAGGGTGGAGTTTGCTGGAACACGGTGATTATAAACCAGCGCTGAAACATTTTACCGAAGCGCTTCGCCTGCAACCAAATAATGAATGGGCAAAAAGCGGTATGGTTGAGGCGTTAAAAGCAAGGTACATTATTTACAGGTTGTTTTTGCGTTACATGTTCTGGATTGGAAAAATGAAAAGCAATAAGCAATGGATGATAATCATTGGGCTTTATGTTTTGGTTCAACTTCTTAAAGGTGTAAGTAACAGGTTCCCGGCCATTGAAATGCTTATAGCGCCTTTATTGATTTTGTACGGAATATTCGCTTTTTCAACATGGATTATTCAACCGCTTTTTAATTTGTTAATGCTTATTCATCCACAGGGAAAATATGCATTAACAAAACAGGAACAATTAAGTGCAGGGTTTGTTGGCGTGAGTTTATTGATAGGTTTATTGAGTGTGTTACTGATGTTTTTCTACAATGAGAATGATGGCTGGTTTGCACTTGCAGTATTTGCAATTTCATTTAGCCTTCCGCTGGCTAATATTTATAAACCGGTTAAAAGAAAACACCGATTGATGCTGCAACTATTTGTAGCAGTGCTTGGCATTGCAGGTTTAATTTCAATTATGCTGGCATTTGCCGGCAATCCGGCTTACCAAATTGCAGGCCTGGTTTATTTAGGTTTGCTTTTAGCTTTTCAGTTTATGGCCAACTATTTAAATTCGAAATAGCAATTCTTAAAATTCAGATTCACTTACAATATCTGTAACCTTGCCCTCCTTAAATAAATCGAGTTCGCGTTTAAGATTTTCTTTATTACGCTCTGTCAGTTCGCGGGTATCTAAATCACTTAAATCAGGTTTGCCTGCATTAATCCAGGCTGTGTACCAGTAACTTGCAGTTGCAAGCACAGCTTTTCGCATTTGCTGTTCAACCATTCCATTAAGTTTATCATTATAGGCTTTGGAATATTCTTTGCTATGCACCTGCTGACCATATTTTGTTTTAACGGTTTCACCTTTATCATTCTTTTTGTAGATCTCTTTTCCGGCAAATGATTTATTCACGTCACTTTCGGCCGTAAGCAATGGTTCAATCAATTGATGAGAGTCGGATATAATCTTCCATGTTTCTTTAGACAGGTCGGGGATGTACCTTGCATCACCAGCATTCAGATTATAGCTGCTGCCAAACAATTCAGGTAAGTGTGATTCCCAAAAGGAATGGATACCTTTTTGATTGGTTGCTTGTCCGTCATGGTTAACAGTGGTATGCAGCGGCATATGAGCATCTCCAATGTAATGGCCAAGATCGGCAGCTAGAAAAAGTATTTCGGTTTTGCGTTTTTCTTTAAAAGCCCTGGTCAGTTTTTCTGTAACGTCAAGGATATACCATGGTAATATTCCATTTTCCTGGATGTATTTGTCACTATATTTATCTTTCAATTCTTTCATGGAAGCAGGCAGGTCTTTCATTCCGCCATAATTTTCCAGATCAATAAAGTGACGAGGATTTTCACTCCTGTCTTTAAGAGTATATTTCCGTAAATCAGGAACAGTGGACTCCAGGGTAATGAAATCAATATGGTTATAGAAGAAGGATTGAAGTGGTGCAGGTAAGGATAGAACTGCTGCTTTATTGATATGCTCATGACCAAATGTTCCCCAGGATAACAGCATGGGTGCTAGTGCAGCCAAAACAAGGATGTTGCACCACTTGTTCTTTTTCAAACCAACTCTTTTCATAATTAAAAATTATTAGGAGTGAGTAAATACAGCAAATATGAATCTTGAAAATCAACATACTTGCTTCGCAATAATGACTGAAATGAAAACAATTAATTTACCACCAATTTTAAAGTAGTGTGATAGTTTTCCATAGAAATATTCAGCAGGTATATACCTTGTGACAGATCAAGCAAATCGAATTGTTTTTTATTCATGCCCTGGTTCATTTCCCCGGCAGAAACATATATTTTTTTCCCCGTTATATCATTGATTTCAAACTTTACGGAAGTATTCCATTTAAGGTTTAGAGTCACCATAAATTGACCATCATTGGGATTGGGGTAAGTAACAATATTTGTTACAGCTGCAGCAGTTTCATTGATATTTAATACTGCACCGCCCTGTCCGTTAAAGCGCTTAACAAATTCCTGGTAATACTGATTAGCGATGGCCTGGTCATGAATAATAACAGTGTTCTCATCATTGCGTTGTTCTGCACTGTTACTCCAGTTATGTGAGCCTGTCAAAACCAGCGGATCGGATGCAGCATAATCCTGGTCAACAATGAGGTATTTATGATGCAGCAAGCCACTTTGCGTATATAGTTTAAGGTAGCTTTGCATTGCATTGGAAAGTATATTGTAAGCAGCAGTTGCACCTGCACTATCATCAAGCATAGCTGCTGCAAATGAGCCGGCATTAACACGGTTACTTACTGCATAAGCAATATCAGTTCGTGTAAAAGTGAGTACTGCAAAATACAGGTCATAATCTGATGAATTAACCGAGTTAATAATTTTCGAGTTTGTTGCATCTGTTGGGCTGAAATATTGCTCTACGCGTTTACCACCAATAATGTATTCATGTGGGGTATTGTCTTTTTTAAACTGCCCGAATTTTCCGTTTACAGAATGCACTGCTCCGGTATCACCCCACATTTCTTCAAACTCAATTTTATACCCACGGGCTATAGACTGATCCTGGAAGATAACAACATTGTTAGCGTCATAGTTGATTTGGTTATCGGTAAGGTTAGTGGATCCTGTCCAAAGTACAGCATCATTAGGATCCGGTGAATCAGCATCAATGATGATAAATTTATTATGCATAATGCCATATGATGCAGAAGTAGGACTGTTTATGTGGTCAATACCAGCAACCAGTGTATTCAACCCAGCATTGGCATTACTGCCATCAGCTACAATGCGCACACGAACACCACGTTGCGTATAAGCATCGTTAAGTGCTTGTGTAATATTCGATATGTTGGCATTGTCAAAACTGTAAACCGCCATATCAATTGTGTATTTAGCGCGGTTGATATATGCTATTAAAGTATCATCGATAAGATTGAATAAAGTGGTAGCATTATTTCCGGGCAAGGCTACTGTAGTATCAGCAAGCTTGTTAAAGTAAACGATTATGTTACCTGATGAGGCCGAAATTGTTGCAAATAATTTTACTGTTGAGAAAGCAGTATCAGACCCATTTACAGAAAAGGCCTGAACGTAAAAAATGTCAGCAGGATTTGCACCTGTAATATTTACAGTATGATTAACAGTGCCACCAGTTCCATTAAGCTGGCCTAATTCCAGTGCCGGTGTTTTACCGTATAGTATATATGTTGAACCCGCAATATTGGTAGTCCAGTTAACATCAAATCCAATAGAGGTGGTATTGCTTTGTGATGGTGCAGTAAGCATATAAATGGAAGCCACATTTTGAATATCATTTTGATCGCGTGGCAATACCTGGTAGGTTCCGTTAAATTCAGATGCAATTACAGTTATATTGACAGTTCCGGTTGGAATAATGGTTCCGATTAATGGATTAGATGAACCGGTTATTCTAACTTGTCCGTTTTGCCCGTTAGCTGTAAAGTTGTAATTGGTATTTAAAGCAAAATTCGATCCTCCATTGGCAAATACAACATTATTAACCTGCACCAGCTGGCCTTCATAAGATTCGCCAAGTTGATTTGGAGTTAATAATACGGGTGCAGGCAGCGGATTGCCGGTTGAGTTTATTGCTACACTGGTTACAGAGCAATTCCTGCAGTGGTATCCTGCAAGTACCGAATCACGCCAAGTTCACTCCCGTTTAAAGCTATACCGGTTAAGGTAACCGTGCTTCCGACACCTGAATTACGTGCATCGGCAATAGTTTGTGAATAAACATTTACCGTATAGGTAAGTAACATCAGGATAAATAAAATTCTTTTCATTATGTATTATAGTTGTATGATTTTAATTAATTGTATTTTAAAATGTAAGTTTCAACGAGGTGTTGAAACGTCTGCCCTGGCCAATAAAAACTGTAGCTGAGTTGCCGTCAAAAGTACTGCCATTTGTGGCATCTGAAATATAAACGCGATCGAGCAGGTTATAAACCCCTGCCGTAATATTGAAATACACTTTCCATACCTTAAAGTTATAGCCGGCATAAAAGTCAACAAGATCATAGGAAGGAAGTTTCCATGAATCACGATCATGATTGTCTTGAATAATATTACCCTGGCCATCTTTAACATAGGTTAAATCAGTTGGCCTGAAATCTGCATAATACCTGTCGAAATAAATGTATTGCAGTTTAAGGTAAAGCCCAACCAATGGCTCAAATCGTATGCTGGCTACATACTGGGTTTGCGCTGCATCACCAACATGTACATCTTTAGCACTATACTCAACGCTTCCTAAGGTATCTCCGTTTTCACCGTACTGGTATACTGTTCCTCCTGAATTGTAGCGCCAATCGCCAATAGAAACGGTTCCTTCAAGCGTTATTGTTTTGAATAGTTTGTAAAGCAAATCAACTTCAATACCCTGGTGAATTTCATTGATGCCATTTATATTGTAGTTAACCTGAAGGCCAGAGGTAGGGTCGGTAACTGACCGTGAATAGGGTTTGTTTTGCCAGTAACTGTAAAAGCCATTAAAGTTTGCAGCAAACTTTTTAACATGGTAACTGTACCCAAATTCTATAGCATCAACATATTGCGATTTAGTGTCGCTGTAAGGCCTGTTGTTAAAATCAAATACTGAAGTAAATCGAGGTGCAATCTGCAGGTGTCCGCCATTTACAAAAACATTCATGTGTTCATTGATGTTATAGTTGGCGCCTGCTTTTGCAACAAATCCCGGAAACCATTTTTGCTTAGTGGTAGATGTGCGGGCTTCAGGAGAATCGGTATAATACTTGTCGGCATTTTCAATGATTTTAATAATATTTCCTGAATTGTTTAAGATGTAGGTAATATTACCAACAGTGCTGTCGCGCATACTGCTGGTATTTATAAAGTAATCAGCTCCGTTATAAAGCAATGTATCACCCCATGCTATAATGTTGTTGAAGGTTGTGTCTACCGCAACCACATCCTTTTTCTGAAAATAATCAAAGCGCTGATAGCTGGTTTGAGAACCACTTAGGGTAACAAACGCACTCCATTTATCTTTTTTGAATTCTAACTCAGTAAATATACCATACCACTTAACTTTTGAATAATAATCATAGCCTATATGGTCGCCTGCACGTTTAACTGAGTATTGGTAGTTCGATTGAAAACCCAACAAAGGTTTTGGCTGATTATAATTGGCATTATCAATAACATAATCGCCACCCACAAAATCATATACAGTTTGGTAGTGTGTTCCTTTATAACTTCGTAAATCAAGTCCACCTGTAAATGAAAACTCCTTATTAATGTTATAATTGGCGGTGCTGAGCAGACCATACCAAAAATGGTTGTTGTGAGAATCAATAATGTAGTTGGTAGATTTATGCTCAGTAGTACTGTAAACAGGGTCGATGTTTTTAATATTGGAATTATAGATTTTCTGAAAATTTACCTGTCCTGTTGTGCCATCAACACTTATTGAACCTTTTGTTCCTGTTCCGCCACCATTACCTGTCGAAAGATAAAGAACATTGGAAAGAGTTAGTTTATCATTAATCGTCCAGAAATCTGAAAGATTATAAACGGGCTTATGAAAATGATTTACCCGGTAACTCAGGTTTTCGTTGTGATGGATGGTATCATTATTTTCAAGCACGTACCTGTCGAGCGGACCCCAATTATCATTATAACGTATTCCGCGCGAACCAAGTGAATCATAGATAGAATTCGCAATAACTGAATCGGCATTAATGCCAATGTCTTTTGCATAATCCTTATCGTAAATAGCTGTGTTTAGTTTATTGGATCGTTGACCATGTTTTTGAGGAGCACCGGTAACACTAGCACTTAACAGGTGATTACCCAGTTGCTTTTGTAATTTCATAAAGTAGCTGTAGGCTTCGTCCCAGGTTTCATCTGCAAAACCATCTCCAACGGTTCTTGATCCGGCAACTGTAATGCCCCATCCGCCTTTTAATTGACCACTGTTATAACCTAAAGAAGTTCGCAACAAATTATTACTTCCAAAATCCTGCTTTACGCTGATCATAGATTTGCTTTCAATGCCTTTGGTTATCATATTCATGGTTCCGCCCACTGAAGCAACTGCTAATTTTGATGCCCCAAGGCCGCGCTGTATCTGTGTGAGTTTTAAAATTTCAGAAAGACCTGCCCAATTACTCCAGAAAACCTGTCCGCTCTCCAAATCATTCACCGGAACACCGTCCACCAAAACAGCAATGTTGCGTTGGTCATAACCCCGTATGTTTATGCGTGCATCACCCGCTCCGCCACCTGTTTCGGTTGCATACACTCCGGGTGTCGAATTCATAACCATTACCAGGTCACGGCCACCAAGTTCTTCCTGAATTTTGGCAGCACTTATATTCATATAGGCAATTGGCGTTTCGCGAGGCTTGGCAATATCTGCCACCACTTCTGCTTCTTTAAGCATTACTGCTTCAAGAACAAAATCAAGCCTTGTATTTTTGTTAACATTAATTTTTTGAGTTTGAGTTTGATACCCTACGTATGAAACTGTAACTTCATAGAGTCCCGAATCAAGTTTAAGGGAATAATTTCCATTAATATCAGTAGAAATTCCTTTTCCGGGAGCATGAGTAACATTGGCGCCAATTAATGCTTCCTGAGTTGAAGCATCTTTCACCGTTCCGGTTAATTCGATTTGCTGTGCATATGTTTTTGCAGTGAAAAGGTAAAGTAATACTGCAATTATTGCTGATCTGATCATGATGTTGCAGAAATTTATTCTGAAAAAAAATGCTGATAGCCTCAATAGCTAACAGCATTTATAATCATTTACATGTAAAGGATTTTACCGGATGTTGATTTTTGAAGTATAAGGCTGCTTACCTGCTGAATAAACTTTTAAAAGGTAAGTGCTTTCCTGCAAATCAGCTGTGTTGATTTGAATTGTTTTTGTTGTTTCATCAACTGCAACAGTTTTTAAAAGTTTACCTTCAATAGAATAAACTTCAACTGAAATTATATTTGAAGAAGAGTTAATAGTAAGCGCCTGGTGCTGCATTACAGGATTAGGATAAATAGCAACAGTAGGCAAATCTGTATTGGCAATTCCTGAAGTATTACATGAACAATTGTGTGCTCCTAAGCCGGTCCAAGTATTGGATGGTAACGTATCATATTCAAGGAATGTGTTGAATTCGCTTGGATTAACTGTAACGCCTTGGGTAACAGTAGCATGACGAACCAAGGTATGGTTAGCAGTAAGCCAGGTTCCGCCAGCAGCATCAGTATATGGAAATACATCAGTCCAGGCTGTTCCGGGATCTTCGCCAATCTTTCCGAAAATATCAACTACAACACCATTATGCGCAAGAGCCATTGCATCATCACCATTAAAATATGTTGGTGCAGGGTAAACGCCATCTAACAAATCAGCAAGCGCCTGCATTGCAGGATCGCATGCAGGTGAAGTAGGGCTTGATGTTGTTTGTCCGTTTACTACAACAAATACATCATGCGGAGCAACAGTACCTGACAATATTAATGAATCTGATACCAATGCTGATCCATTTGAATATCGTTGTAAAACGTAACCGGTTAAATTTACCGGGTTAGGGGTAGGGTTATAAATTTCTACTCCTTTGTTATTTCCTGAACCTTCGCAATATTCAGAAATGAATAATTCAGAACACTGAGCAAGCAAACTTAACGGGCTTGCAATAAATAATGATAGTAAAACTTTTTTCATACGGTTTCTATTTTTGTTTTTGAGTTTCCTTTAATTTCGAAAACAGTTTTCAGACACTGTTTTTAATCACGCATTCACCTTAAAATAAGGCAGGTAAAAACGGGATGCAAAGCTAAATAAATTAGTATATGTTAAATACCTTTTTCAATGGTTCAGTTTTAAATTATTGTAATGTTCTTATTGTTACAATCAATTAATGAAAAAGGTCACGATGCTTTGGCTAAACCAGATTTTATTCTTAAAAGAAAAAAGCAGGCTGACTTTCAATAGGATTGAAGATTTAACACTATTAAAAGCCAAATGAATGTAAGGCCATTAATTTTAATCAGATAAGCACTAATCGACAATTTTTAATAATTCATATAAACAGGCTTTGATATTTCGATTTTTTTATTTCCTTTGTTTTATATATTACCCGCTTTTCCATTTGCGCATATCATCAATAGTGCTGCAGCCTTAAATTCGAAATTATTAATCAACATCGTGCAAAGGGACCTTTTTGGGAATTGTTTATCGAATTTTCTTTAAAACAATAGTATTGGCATTATATCATTACATGTTTTAAAGTACAACCGCAAACACAAAATATTATAAAGGATGATTCAAACTACTCCTTTTATAATGCTTACTATTAATGATAACTGCATTACTGCAGCGAGTCGGATATTGCCGGGTAATCATTCTGATGATACAAGGCTACAAAACCTGACAGAGTTCACTCACACTTCAAACCAAATTAGTTGACATTAATTTCAAGCAAAAATAAACCCAATAATCATCTCACTATTAAACCTATTACATTATGAGAAAGTTTACTTATTTATTTATTGTTTTATTATCTGCATTATGCACTTATAACGTTAATGCCCAGATAACAATAGCTACCAATACCGGAACATTTTTAAATAACAATGGTACCGGTACAGTAACATTCAATTTTCAAAACACCAACGCATATCCGGTAATTATTACTGATATTGAAGGAGTGGTTGGAACAGCTGGCCCAAGTGCCAATACCACCACAACCACTACACAGGTATTTTTATCCGGTGGCAGCCTGGTTATACCTGGTGGAGTTACTTATGGATTTGCTGTGGCGGGTCATACTGCGGCACTGGCATCCAGCCAACGTTACTATACGATGACTGTTGGAATAGGAGCTACATTTTCTGCCGGAGGTTGTAATATTATTTGTGGTGATAACATAAGCTATGGAGGCGGAGTTCCTCCTGCAACACCTGCAAACACGCCACGCGGATGGATTGGTAAACTCACCTTTACCCCATTATCAGGCCCTTGTGTAGATCCACCCACAGCTGGCACAGCCACCGCAAATCTTTCAACTGTTTGTACTGGAGCCCAGGTTTCATTAAATACAACAGGTGGAACTTTTGGTACCGGCCAATCTTATCAATGGAAGAGTTCACCAACTCTTAACGGTGCATATACTACCAATGTTGGTGGTGTACTTACAACAGGAGCATTTTTAAATATCAATCCTACTTCTACATTATACTATAAATGTTTCGTTACCTGTGGAGCTAATACAGATAGTTCATCAGCTGTTTTGGTTAATGTAACTCCTGCTCTGCCGGGAGGCACTTATACTATAAACAACACTTTGCCAACTGGCGGTGGAAACTATAATTCATTTACAGCAGCGGTAAATGCTATGTCTTGTGGAATAGCAGGACCTGTATTGTTTAACGTTTCAGCCGGGCAAACCTTTACTGAAGATGTACCTATAATTGCTGTAAACAGCACCATAACCAATACATTGAAATTCAGAAAAAGTGGTGCTGGAGCCAACCCAGTAATTCGTCCGACAGGAGGTACAGGTACAACAGATGCAGGTATTACCATTGCCGGTAGTGACTATGTTACATTTGATGGTATCGATATAAATATTGCATCCGGAACAGCAGTTGAGTATGGTTATTTTATCAGAAATAACTCAGCTACTGATGGAGCAACCAATGACTCAATTAAAAATTGTACCATCAGCTTAAGCAGAGCTGTAACTACTACAAAAGGTATTTTTCAGAATGTAGCTACTACACCCACTTCAGCAGCAGGCGCAAATTCGAATAATGTTTATATGAACCTGACCATTAAAAATTCTTATTATGGAATACATTTAACCGGAAATACGTCATTTCCTGACCTGAATACCCAAATCACTACCTCAAACTGTAACACTTACAACATTATTGGTGATCCGGCAGTCCCATTTGATATCGGTGGCGGTACTACTGCCACTCAAACTGCAGGTATACGAGCTACTTTCCAGGCCGGTTTTACAATCAGGAATTGTAAGGTATCCAACGTGTCATGTAATACCACTACAGACGGAATTTTTATTGAAACCTTCTTTGGTGTAACAGGAAGCCTTATCAGCACTCTTGCAAATAACATTGTAAGAGGTGTTAGGAATAATAGTACAACAGCTACAACGCAAGTTAATGGAATAAGGATGACCAACTCTACAGCAACACCCCCAGCCGGAACAGTACTGCGTGTTTATAATAACTCTATTTCAGATATTACCTCAGCATATGCAACTGCAACTAGCGTAGCTTGGGCCGCAACAACAGGTATCAAAGGAATGAATATGGCAAGCACCAGCGCTTTAACCGGATATAGCTATGAAATTTATAATAACTCTGTTAGTATAGATGGGTCAGGTTCTCCGTTCCTGCATAGTACAGCTTTTCAGCGCTCAGTTACCACAGCAGGTAATACACAGAACCTGATCAGGAATAATGTATGGGCCAACTTTACAGGAGCCCAGGTATCACCTGCAGGTCACTATGCATTTGTAAATGCATTAGTTGGTAGTGCAACTGCTTTAGGTATCAGTGGTACCTCCTTCGTTAGTAATAATGACTTATTTGTAGCTAACACAACTCAAGGATTTGCAGCCAGGGGTGCTACCACTGATTATGCAACAGTTGCGTTATGGCAGACTGCAAATACACAGGCGACAGCTAACCAGGCTATTGATCCTCAATTCTTAAGTAATGCAAGCGACTTACATGTTAATAATATTGCCCTTGATGCCCTGGGAGCAGCTTATCCTGTATACCTTACGCAAGATCTGGATTGCGCAACCAGAACAGGTACTGCTGATATAGGAGCTTACCTGATTGTACCTTGCAGTGGAACCCCATCTGCCGGAATTGCTTCTGCATCTCCTTCTGCAATTTGCCAGGGAAGCACATCTACTTTATCAAGTTCCGGATTTAGCACAGGTGTTCTTTTTCAATGGGTTTCTTCTTCAGTTTCAGGCGGTCCATATACCGTAATTAGTGGTGCCAATAGTTTTACTTATACAACCGCTGCGTTATCAGCAACAACATATTATAAATTGGTGGTTACCTGTATTTCTTCAAGCCAGCAAGACTCTAGTGGACAGGTTACAGTGAATGTCATAGACCCGCCTACAGTTTCAGTTACTCCAGTTGGACCTTTGAGTGCCTGTGCTGGAGCTGTATTACCGCTTAGCTCAACTTCAAGTGCTTTAACTCCGGCTTATCAGTGGAAAAGAAATGGAACAGATATTTCAGGAGCGACATCAGCTTCATATACTCCTACACAAACAGGCTCCTATACCTGTTCAGTAATTGACCTTTCAGCACCAGCATCCTGCCCGGGTATATCAAATGCAGTAATTGACACAGTATATCCATTACCACCAACAAGCGCTACAGCTACCCCAGCATCATTATGTGATGGCGATTCAAGCCAGTTGAATGCTAACGTTTTTATTTCCGGAACACTTACAACTCCTTTAAATACAAATAACTCTTCCAGTGCGACAGGATTTGATCTGCAGAATACTTCTTCCGGACCTATAACAATCCACTTCCTTTCATTTACTTCTACTGCAGCAGCAAGCACAATAATAAGCGAGTCAGTTTATTACAATCCTAATCCGATGAACTGCGTTTTCCCGACTAATGTTACTACTGCTCCGGGTTGGATTTTAATAGGAACAACCAATTGTACTTCTGCCGGAACATCACCAAACCTTACATTAATACCTATTGATTTAAATATAACCATACCACCCGGGCAAACCTATGCCTTTGCTTTGGGAGGTTCATCAGTTGCATACACTTCAGGTACAAGTGGATGTCCAACCATGGCCTCGGATGGTAATATTCTTGTTAAGGAAGGATTTGGAGGAACACTAACAGGCACGATAGCCAACAGGCGATGGAATGGAAGTGTAACCTATTCGTATGGGGATCCTAATGCAACAGTGGTATGGTCACCGGCAGCAGGTTTAAGCAGTTCCACTTCAGTTAATCCTATGGTAAGTCCTCCTGTAATTGGGCCAAATACCTATACAGTAACTGTTACAGGCACTGGTGGCTGTACCAATACATCCTCAGTTACCGTAACCAATCTTGGTGTAGCAGATCCTGCACCAATAACAACAAGCGATACTACATGTGCTGGCGATTCCACTCATCTGCTGGCATCAGGTTTATCTACTTTAAACTGGTACACTGCCCAAACCGGAGGAACTTTAGTACATACAGGCAGTTCATGGGATAGCATTTGGACGGCAACAACTACTTATTGGGTTGAAAGCTTTAATGGAAACTGCCCAAGTCCAAGAACCCAGGTTACCGTTACAATTGTCGATTTGCCTACACTCAATGCAACGGCAACTCCAAATGTAATTTGCTTCAGTGATTCAGTGCAGTTAGCCGCTAATAATTTTACCTCTGCTACTGTAGCTATGCCGGCACAGGGCACTACGTTTACGGGTAATGTTAGAGGCTATTCATTCACTGCTCCAACTAATTTTACAATAACAGGCTTACAGGATCTTGGAGTAGGTGCCGGAAATCAAAGCATTGCAGTTGTTAAATTTATTCCGGCAGTTCCGCCACCAGTATTCAGTGCTTCAACGAATGCATTTGTAACCCTGTTCCTTACTCAAAATAATGCCAACCTGGGTGTAATTCCTGTAAACATTCCAATAAGCGCAGGTGATGTAATAGGTGTGCTAAGTTGCAGAGGTACTACAACATCATATGCAACGCCTACCGGTCCTTATAATACAACCATTGCAGGATTTCCGGTTACACTTACCCGAATGTTAATGCAGTTCCCATTAAATACCACCGCACCACAGGATTTATCTACTGAAACCGCAGCAGCAATTGGCAGGTGTCAAATCACCTATGCAGTTGGTGATCCCAATGTCACTTTCGAATGGCAACCATTCGGTTCAATAAATAATAATTTGATTGCGAATCCAAAGGCAGCGCCTGCTTCATCAACAACCTATACAGTAACTGCTACCAATCAGTTTGGTTGTACCAATACAAGTACTGCTGCTGTAACAGTAAATCCTGTTCCTACTTCACCTACAATTGACAGTGTAACAAATATTTTCTGTGGTTGCGGTAATGCAACTATATATGCAACAGCTAATACTGCCGGAACAATTATTAGGTGGTATGACACAGCTACCGGTGGTACTGTTTTAGGAACAGGTTCACCATTCATTACACCATTGTTCTGCGGGCCAAAAACATTTTATGCTGAGGAATATGATATTGTAACCGGTTGTAGCTCTTTGAGCAGATCACCAATTCTGATTACACCAACTGCAGCAATCCCAATTTCAGCAGGACCTGATGTTGTTTTGTGTGATGGAGCATTTCCAGCAACTTTAATTGTAACAAGTGCAAACGATCCTAACTATAATTATGCATGGTCACCTGCACTTGGTTTGAATGTTTCAACTGGAGACACTGTACTATCTAACCCGGGAATTACTACTACCTATATTGTAACAGGTACTGACCCCGGATCAGGCTGTGTGAATAAAGATACTATAACTGTCTTTGTTGGAATCACACCACTTATAAGTAACATTTCGGCTACACCTGCCAGCGTTTGTTCGGGAGATACTTCTCAGTTAAGTGTTTTAGCTTCAATACCAGGTGGAAGTGTAATTGGATTTACAGGTTCATATGCCCCTGGAACCTGGACCACGCAACATTCTGCGGGCGATTTAGGCACAGTAAATTTATTTAACAGCAGCTCATTAAATATGAGCTCAAGCGATGGTGGAACCGGCTTATCAGATATTGATGTACTGCATACTGTTACTGCATCCGGTAATATAACCTTTAATTGGTCATATACCACAACAGACGGTCCATCATTTGATTATCCTCAATATTATAAGAATGGAGTAAGAACCCTCATACCTGGTTTTAGTACGGCAGGTCCTAATTCTCAAACCGGAACAGCATCTATTCCTGTAGTAGCCGGTGATGTTTTCGGGTTTAATATGGAAACATCTGATAATGTTGGCGGAGCTGCAACAGCTGATTTTACCAATATTGTCTTCCCGGGTTCAACGGCTGTACTGGATTATGCATGGACTCCTTCAACTGGGCTTAACAGTACTAGTATCTCCAATCCAAAGTCAGTGCCTCCAGTGGGTACTACTACCTATACGGTAACTGTTGGTAATAACGGATGTACTTCAACATCCACTATTTCGGTGGCTGCTATTTTAACCCCGCCACCACCTTCAGTTGTTGGTGATACTGTTTGTGGGCCTGATACAGTTCATGTTTCAGCTATCCCATCCAATATACTTAATAGCATTTTATGGACTGATACTATTGGAGGACCAATTGTTAACATTGGTACAAACTATTCGCATTATGAAACTCAAAGCGGCTCATACTATGTAACTGAAGCTTCTGGCGCTGGAAGCACCTATATTGGTTATTCAGGTATTGATGTGGCATCAGGATTCTTCCCTGATATTGCTTCTTATATGAATTTTACAGTAATTAATCCGGAAGGAATAATAATAAATACGGTGCAGGTTTCAACTAATCTTGGTGCCGGTACATGGCCTCTTGTTGTTGCATTGGTTAATACTTCAGGGCAAGTGGTTTCTGTTCATGATACAATTTTCATTACAGGAGGTTCAACAGCATTACAGACCATAAATCTGGATATGTTTGTTCCACAGGGTAGTTGGAGACTTCAACCGCTATTTAATCCAAACCTGTCTGTGCATCAGCTTCCTGCTGTAACTGCCAGTCTTCCATGGACAATTCCAGGAATAATTAACATTACTTGTTTTGGAAATGCATCGAGTACTTGTTTTTCAACGTCTCCGACAGGAACATTTGGTTTATTCTATAACTGGAATATTTCGACTATGTGTAATAGTTTGCAATCAATTGTAAATTATGTGGTGAATCCATCATCACCTGTTGGAATAGCTTCTTCAGGTGGTAATACATTCTGTGATATAGCCAATACAACATTAACTGCTGTAGATAGTGCTGGTGGTGTTTATGAAAATTATGACTGGAGTCCTGCTACCGGATTAAGCGCTACTACCGGAGCTTCAGTTGTATTAAGCGGTTTAACACAAACAACCACATATACACTTACTGCTCATGATGTGGATAATAGCTGTAACGCTTTGGCTACCCAAACAATTACTATTCAACCAAAGCCAACTTTACTATTAAGTTTTCATGATACTACAATATGCCGGACTGAACCTTCACTTCCATTTAACTCAACTGCAGCCAAGTCAAGTATTGTGCAGATAGGAACAAGACAAGATCCTAATTTTGTAAGTGGTGTTGTTTATGGTGGTAACACAACTCAATATTCCCAGATGATTTTAACGCCTGCAGAATTGAATGCAGCAGGTTTATTTGGCCCAACAAACATTACTTCAATTGCATATTATGTTTCAGCTAAACTTACTACAACTACATATACCGTTGATATTAAGATGCGTTCAGATGCAGGAATTCCTGCCGTTTTCCCATCCACAGCACATATTAATACAGGACTCACTACCGTTTATAACGATCCTGCAGTAACAAGTGCAATTGGTTGGAATACCTATAATTTTTCAACACCATTTAACTGGGATGGTGTAAGTAACGTTTTAGTGAGCCAATGTTTTACTCATAATATTCCGGGCTTCTTTGATATCGTTTACACCTCTTCTGTAGGTGTTGCGCGTTTCAATGCACTTAATGCTTCTGCATGTGCTGCCGCAACGGGTGCATTACTTAATGATCGTCCCACATTAAGATTAACTGGTGGAACGGTATTTTATAGTTGGAGCCCGGCAGCAGGTTTATCATCAGCTACTATTGAAGACCCAATAATGGCGCCCAATTTCTTTACTGTAGATACAGCTTTTTACTATCAATTAACGGTAACAGATCCGCTAAGCGGATGCACAGCAACAGATTCAATTCATGTTAATCTAAGCAGCACGCCTCCGATACCAGAAGTTGCATTTATCGGTGACTCTGTATTATGCTTTAGTGGTTCGCCAAATATGCGGGCCTTTGCAACTTCAGGAAGCCTGCAATGGCAAATTTCAACTGATAGTGTAAACTTTACCAATATTTCAGGTGCTACAAATGATACACTAAATGCAGCTGTAATATCTGCAACTACTTATTACAGAGTTTTTGCTCATTGTGGCGACACCTCTTATTCGCGAGTCTTAACCGTTGTTGTAAATAGTCCGCAAGTAATAGCAACAGTGGCTGACACAGTTTGTGGATTTGGACAGGTTTGTTTATCGGCTACTGCAAACAATCCAAACTTTGATGTTAACTGGTACAATGCTCCAACGAATGGTACCTTACTGGCTACCGGGGATACATTTTGCACAAACATTTCAGCAACTACAACATTCTATGCTGGTGTTTCAACTCCGGGAGGTGCCCCTGTTACAAACTCTTATTTTAACTATACAACTACAACAGGATCGAATACCTTCCCATTCAATCAATCTGCAGGTAAGGAAGTACAGTGGTTTGTTGGTCCGGGCGAATTTGTTCAGCCGTCTGCGGCACCATCAGGAGGTACAATAACTTCAATAAGTTTTTATGCATCAGGTAATGGTAATGCAACTTATAATTCCTTTACAATAAAATTAGGACAGTTATCAAGTCCGTATGCCGGTGGTGCGCTTTATTCAGGCCCTATGACTACTGTTATTTTACCTGCTTCTAAAACCATCGTATCTGCAACTGCAACCTGGGTAACGCTGACACTTGATGTGCCATTTCCATATGATCCAACAAAGTGGCTGGTAGTTGATGTAGGTCATTGCGGTTATACCGGTACAGGATTCTCTGTTTATCAAAATACACTTACAGGTGTAAGAAGGGTTTGGAGTGTTGGTGGTTGTCCATTTGTATTTACAAATAATGACGCAACTCTACCCGGTATTACTATAGGACTTACAACTGGCAGTCAATGTGTGAGTCCAAGGGTCCCTGTAGTTGCAGTTTCAAATCCGGCTCCAGCAATGTCTACTGTTGCTCATTCAATAACAATTTGTGAGAATTCATGCGGAACAATAGAGGTTGATTCTTCAGGCCAGGCAAATTACCAGCAATTTAGCTGGTCACCTGCAACTGCATTAAGTGCTACAACAGGTGCAAGTGTTCAAGCATGTCCATTAGTAACAACAACTTATACGGTTACAGGTTTGGATACTATTGGTGGTTGTCAGAAATCAGATACTGTTAGGGTAATTGTAAACCCAGCACCAACTGCAAATGCAAGTTCAACACCGCCAACAATTTGTAAGGGCGACACAGCTCAATTGGCGAGTGGTGCAGGCGGAGGTTCTCCAACTCCTTTTTTATTAACTACTCCATTAACCGTTGGTAATTCATCATCCTGTGTTGGATTTGATGTAACTAATACATCGGCATTGCCGGTAACTATTCATTTCTTATCGTTTACTTCGTCAGCTACTGTTGGAACGGTATTGAGTGAGTCGGTCTATTATTCCTCTACACCATTGAATTGTACCGCACCTACCAATGTAACCACTGCACCTGGCTGGACGCTTGTAGCAAGTGGTGTTTCTTGTACTTCTGCCGGTACAGCACCAAACCTTACACTGATACCGTTTGATGTTAATATTACTATTCCGGCAGGAGCTACATATGCTATTGCACTTGGAGGTGCTTCGGTGGCATATTCCGGAACGGGTTCTACCTGCGTTTTAACACCTATAGCTTCAGATGCAAATCTTAGTGTTAAAATGGGATTTGGAGGAACATTAACTTCTACAATCAATTTCAGAAGCTTTAATGGAAGTATTTCTTATACAATTGGGGGCGCGGCCAATCTAACCAGTTCCTGGTCGCCAGCTACAGGATTGTCCAGCACCTCAATTCATAATCCAAAAGCAAGCCCGGCATCATCAACAACCTATACTGTAACAGTTACAAATACATTAACAGGATGTACTACAACAAACAGTGTTACAGTAGATGTTGCTCCATATCCTCAGCCTTATTTACAGGAGGGAGATTCTGTATTATGTTCAAATGACCAGGGTTTTGACATGCATGTTTTAGATTCAGGGTCTTTTGCAGGTGGATATCCTCCGGGTACAGTATTTAATTTTTATGGTGCAGGTGCGTTATTGTATCAAAGCAGTACCAGCAATACCTTCTTCAATGCAAATTATTCTGATGCGTTTTATGTAGAAGTAATATTACCGCCATCAGCAAACAATTGTACAGGACTTTCTGATACTTCAGTTATTGACTTTGGTAATACCCAGGCACCGCAATACCTGTTGTCAACAGATAGTGTTGAATGTTATGGAGGAGCAACTGGTAATGCTTACGCAACAATTACCTTTGGAGGAGCAGCCAATTTCAGGTACCAATGGTATAGTTCGGGCTTTGCCACATTATTACGTGATGTTACGAATTCGTCAACCTATGATTCGTTGAAAGGCGTGCCGGCAGGAATGTATATTGTAGTTATTTCCGATCATCAGGGTGCACCGGCTCCGCCATATTGCTCCGTTACAGACAGTATTTATATTGGAGAACCATCAGCACCACTTGCAGTTTCAGAGAACATTGCCAACCATGTTAATGTGCTTTGTAATGGTGATGCTACAGGAGCAATTGACATTGATATAACAGGCGGTACTGAACCTTACACTTATAACTGGAGTAATGGGTCTACCAATGAAGATCTTACTGCTATTGTTGCTGGTACCTATACAGTTACAGTTACTGATGTAAGAGGTTGTACAGCTACAATATCTGTGGTAGTAACTGAAGGGGCACCAATTGCATTAACCATTACAGGCAATAGCTCAATATGCGCAGGATATTCAACAATACTTGATGCAGGTTCAGGTTATACCAGTTATGAATGGTCAAATGGTGAAACTACACAATCAATAACTGTTAATAGTGCAGGAACATATACGGTAACAGTTACGATTTTAAATGGTTGTACAAAGTCTGCATCAGTAACTACTGTGGTTAATCCTAATCCGGTACCATCTATAAGCGGATTAACCATTGCATGTGCTTCCACGCCACTTAATGCAGGTGCAGGATACAGCAGCTACCTATGGTCTGATGGCTCTACTACCCAAATATTGAATGTTACCTCATCAGGCACCTATACGGTTACTGTGAGTAATGTATTCGGTTGCACAGGAAGTACAAGTCACGCAGTAACCATATACAGCTGCATACCTGCGAAACCGGGAGTAATATCAGGGCCTTCAGCTGTGTGTCAAAACAGCAATGTAACTTTCAGCATTGCTGCAGTACCGGGAGCAACAAGTTATACCTGGACAGCTACATCAGGAGCAACAGTTAGTACAGGACAAGGTTCTACAACAGTTGTAATCAACTTTAGTAATACGGCAACGTCAGCAACGCTATCAGTTGTTGCCAACAATATTTGTGGAACCAGTGCAGCACGTACGTTTGCCTATACGGTTTCATCGGTTATACCGGCTGCGCCTGTAACTATAAACGGACAATTATACGGAGTATGTAAACAAGCCAGTGTAGCGTACAATTGTCCGGCTGTGCCAAACGCAACGTCTTACTTTTGGACAGTTCCTGTAGGTGCAGTAATCTTATCCGGGCAAGGTACCAACTCGATAACTGTTAAATACAATAATGCGTTTACGAATACAGGCTTAATTAGTGTGGTTGCTCAAAGCGGATGTGGTAATAGTGCCGCAGTTACCAGAACGGTTAATGCTAAACCCGCGCAACCTGTAATTAATGGGCTGAACTGGGCTTGTAAAAATCAACCTGGTTTGGTGTATTCTGTAAATCCTGTGTATGGAGCAACATCCTATACATGGACAGTGGTAGCTGGCAGCACCTTGGTTAGCGGGCAGGGAACAACTTCAATTGTTGTAAACTGGGGTTCAATAAATGGTGTAATCACCTGTAAGGCAAACAATAGTTGTGGCAGCAGTATTGCAGGCCAAAAACCTGTAGCATTTACCTGCAAGGAAATCGGATCTGTTTTTGAATTCTCAGAAATCAATTTAAACCCGAATCCTGCTTCTTCATCAGTTACTGTACAGTTTGATGCCTTTGCTCAAGGTGACGGCCAATTGTATATTTATGATTTGATCGGACAAAAAATGCTGGAAGAGAAATTGTCCGTATTAAATGGCAATAATCAATACACAATTGATTTAAATAAATATCCAAAAGGTACGTATATGGTAAAGGTTGTTTATAATGGAAATGAACGAAACTGTAAATTGATAGTAAACTAATATTCAAAAAGTATTTTCATTCCGATAACGCTGATCTGAAAAGGTCAGCGTTTTTTTTGCTGTCTAAATAGGTATTAAAAATTCTTTAATGGAATTATTATTTGAACTGTTGTTCCCTTATTTAATGCACTTTCAATGGTAAATGTGCCATGTAGTATTTCAATTAATTCACTTATGATGATGTAGCCTAGTCCATTGCCATTTGACCCGCTTGAAGGATTTGCAGCAGTTATGATCTTACTTTTAATTTTATGTTGAATCTGGTCGATTTGCTCACTGCTCATTCCTGTACCTGTATCACTAACAGTTATTATATAATTTGTCATATCATGCTTAGCATCAATCGTAATTCTTCCTTTTGTTGTAAATTTTATTGCATTTGAAAACAGGTTATTTAAAATAATCGCCAGAATATTTTTATCTGTTTTGATTATGTCATCAGATGAAATATTGTTAATGATTTCGATTTGTTTTGATGATGCAAGTTCCAACAACAACTCTGTGACCTCATCTGCCAAAGCTGCAACAGCCACATGGTTATAGTTAACTGTAATTCTCTTATTCTGGTGCTTAATCCAGTTTAAAATATTCTGGGCATTGTTATGCAATTTTTGTGATGCATTTTTTATGTCATCAATAATCTGATGGAGTTGTTCAACTTCATTTACATTTGATGAACTCCCGCCTTTTCGTGCCACCATGGTGATAAATCGCAAGGGGGTAATTATGTCATGTGATAAAATTGAAATCAATTTATCTTTTACAGAAACTGATTTTAGTAACTGCTCATTTACAAAGCTAAGTTCTTTAGTACGCTCTTCTACTTTTAGTTCCAAAACCAGGTTGCGTTTTTTAATGTTAGCGGCATATAGTCTTGATACAACTACGAGGAGCAACAAAAGGCATAGAAAAAGGAATAGTTTAAACCATAAGGTTTCATAATATCTTGGCATAACCGATATGGGGAGCATAATGCTTTCAAAATTATCAGGCCCGAACCCTGATTTTTTCCTGATCACTAATTGATAATTGCCATACGGTAAATTAGAAAAAATAAGACTGCGGTCTGCGGCATTTATAGGCTGCCAGAGTTTATGGTAGCCAGAAAGCATATATTCTAAAAGAAGGTTGTTAGAACTTCCCCAATAAGAAGTTGCAAAATCAATAGTTATATTCTGTGTGCCGGCAGGTATGTACAATGCATCAGAATAATTAACCTTTTCACCATTTACAAGCACCTGATCAATAATAATTTTTTCCGATGCATTTATAGTAATCATTTCATACGGATTAAACCATACAAGGCCATCCATACTAGGAAAAGAAAAATAACCATTATTAAGTGCTACTACCGGTGGATCATTGCCACCATTAAATTCAATATTTTCTATTCCATTTTCCTCCCCATAATAATAGTAGTATACTTCGGTGGTACTATCAGACAGGTAATGACTGATTTCGTTCAGGTGTGCTTTATATAATCCTTTATTGGTCGACATCCATAAATAGCCATTAGTGTCAGAAATAAATGCATGCACTTGCGAGAGGTTATTATTTCTGTCAAGTGGCATTTTGGTAATCTTATTATTTTGGTAAACATAGTAGCCTGACCCATAGGTTCCGATAAATACTAAATCGTTCACTAGGTATAGCACTCTTGCAAACTGGCCTGACAGTTCTTGTATGGTATCAATATTGTGATTACTCGTATTCAATCTGAATACTCCGGTGAAATTGCAAAACCAAAGCAGGCTATCGGGACCGCGTAAGATTGATAAAGGTATAGTGTTGAAGTTATTATTTTTGATTTCATAAAAAGGATACATTATGTCACCTTTTACATATGAAATATTTTTTTCAGTGCCAATCCAGATGGAATTGCCTTCATCAAATAAGGCATGAGGTTGATTGCCGCGTATACTATCAATTAACTTATTCTGGTTAGAATTTAATTCGTACTTATAAAACTTTCCTTTTAGTCCATACCATATATTGTTTTGATTATCCTTATGTATGGTGTTGATGTCAAAACCTGCAAAAACCTTATTACTTTTTTTTGCACCGGAAGGAGAAAATTCGCGCTGCCAGTTGGTAAGAATAGTATTGCTGTCCAAAACTATCTGAGCGTAATATGCATTATTGGTATTAACTTCAGGTTGTAAGTAGCGAAGAGTTTTAACGTTCTGCTCCTTATAAATAAAAAGTCCTTTTGTATCTGTTCCAACGGCTATAAAGTGTTTGCGTTTGTTATACACCAGTGAATAAATAATTGTATTCTCAGGCAACTTGTCGCAAATGATTTTAGTTGATAGTGTCAGCGATTGTGGGTTAAATGAAAAATCAAGAAGATAATTCTTGATTAAAAGACAGTTGTCGGAATTATTCTCATCATTAAAAACATGGTCAACTATGGCATTGGTTTTACGAATAACTTCTGGCAAATCACCTTCAATTTTACAAGCCGTTATACCATTAAGCTCTGGAGAGATTAAAAAAAGTTCATTAGACTTTGAGAAGAAGAATAATTGTTTGCCGATTTTAAAAAACAATTTAGGATTCATTTCTTTAAGATTGATCTCGCTTTGCTTGACAAAACCATCAAAGAATGCAAAACCTGTAACCGTGCGGGTATAATAATTTGTAGTGCTTATTGGAAAGATAGCAAGGGGACTGTAGGTGATTTGATTTTGTTTGAATAAACTAAAATCAGGGTTGTTAGTTTTTATATAAAAGTCAGCAGTTGGCAAAATTCCTTTAAGAGTATAAAATGAAATGGTATTTCTTTTTCCTGCTGCAAGAACTTGTATTCCATTGGAAGTTACTTTGTAAAGACTTCCGAATGTATTACTCATTACAATTTCGTTATTAAAGGTTTTATGTAATTCAAATATCCGATCGGATAATAATTCGGGGGTGTTTAATGTATTGTTTACCTTGAAATTTATTCCGTCAAAACGAACAAGTCCGCTCTCTGTGGCAAGCCATAAAAAGCCAGTTGAATCCAGAATCATTGACTTAATGCTGTTTTGCGGCAGCCCGTTACGAGATGTATAATTGATCACATAATATGAGTTTTGAGCATTAATATTTATTGATATAAAAAAAGGAACTACAGTAAGTAGTAAGACAATAAGTATTCGCAGACGTTTGTACATAATGTTGGAGTCTGAAAAACTGATTAACTGGTTGTGTAGTTATACATCTCGGCCAGATTTCGGAGATCAATCAGGTTGGATACACCAAGCTTATCAAATATTCTTGCTTTAAAAGTGGCAACAGTATTGGATTTAATATCCAGTTTGGCTGCAATTTCTTTCAGGCCTTCACCTTTAAGCAGGTAATTAAAAACCAGGGCCTCGCGATCAGAAAGTGTTTTTATTGGATTGGTAACATTGTTTTTAGAAAAATGGTCAGCTGAAATAATTTCCTGCAACTGTGGACTCATATAATTTCTGTTATTAAAAAACATCCCGATTGCATTGATTACCTCATCTTCTGTGCTCTGTTTACTAAGAAATCCATTAGCCCCAAGTTGCATCACTCGTTTACCAAATATTTCTTCAGGACTCATCGTATAAATCAAAATTCGGATGGCAGGGTAAGTTTCTCTAATCTGGCTTAACATCTGTAAAATATTGCCATCCTGTAATTGCATATCCAATAACAAGTGGGTAAATGGTTGGGTTTTTAAAAGTACTTCGAGTGAACTTAATGAATCTACCTCACTTATACTATGTTTGCCAAAGTGTGTTTCAATCAAAAGCCGCAGGCCCCTGCGGATAATGACATGATCATCTGCAATCAGGATTAGAGGATTTTCCATAAGATTAACAAATATCGTCATTTTGTAGAAGAAAGTCTACAACAATTGATATTTTAATTCTCATATTTGTTGTCCATTTTCCATTACATGATTATTTCAACTAATTACCCCATTATACAACGCATTTTCGAAATCATTCAGTACTAAACGTATTGTAAATCGTTGATGCTTTAATTTTCTGTTTTAGCCTTGAATTTACTTGTATTAAGCAGGTAGTTTCAGATATCAGCAACACATTACATCAAACTCTCAAGTTTTATTATAATCCTATTGACATTTAATTTATTAACTAAAATGAAGCAAAAGTTTTACAAACCCGGATCTACTTTAAGTAGAAAGCTATTAGGTATTCTGATTATTTCTATTGTTACTACCGGCAGCGCGTTTGCGCAATTAAGTGGAATTATTTCAATTCCATCAGCAAACTATCCAACCATCAAAGTAGCAATTGATAGTTTGAATTTATACGGAGTAGCAGGTGGCGGTGGTGTTACATTTAATGTAGCCGCAGGCTATACTGAAACACTTACCGCACGATTAAACATGACTGCTACAGGTTCGCTGGCTGACCCGATTATATTTCAAAAGAGTGGTGCAGGTGCTAATCCTGTTATTACATCGTATGTAGGTGCTAACCTTGCAGGAACTTCATCTCCTGATGGAATGTGGGCTTTGGTAGGTTCCGATTATGTAACCATTGATGGGATTAACTTATCTGAAGCAGCTGGAAACACTACAACTGCAACTCAAATGGAATATGGATATGGTTTGTTTAAAGCAAGCCCAACTGATGGTTCAAATAATAATACCATAAAGAATTGCGTAATTACCCTCAATCGTAATAATACTGTTGTTGCCGGTGCTGGCTTTATTACTGGTGGTACCGGTGGAAGTATTGGAATAGCTGTTGCAGCCTGCTCACCAACAACGGGTACTGCAGTTACAGTAGTTACAGCAGCAAGTGGAGCAAGTTCCAATAACAGATTCTATGCTAATACTATTCAAAATGTTCATGTTGGTATAGCATTAACAGGCTATGCAGGTGCCAGTCCATTTTCACTTTGCGATTTTAATAATGATATCGGAGGTACATCGGCTTTAACCGGAAATACCATAATTAATTTTGGGGGTGGTACCTCACCGGCAAGTGCTT
>JBGARN010000176.1:0-4579 GCA_044230205.1 Bacteroidia bacterium | reverse complement strand
CAGGCTTTCAAAATTATTATCCTTAAAGAAATCGGCTTTTGCCCGATAGTAGGCATTATAATCTTTTGGATGTATTAATTGAAATCCGGTAACAATTATTGCCGCAGCATCTTGCAATTTAACTGCATCAGGAACCCGAAGACGCAGGCCGTTTTCAAATTCAATTATTTTTACAACAGTATCATCTTCACTTATGGCTACCGGTTTTAAAGTTACACATGCTAATTTTCCTTCGGGTATACGCAAGGTAGTTTTATCAGGCTTTTCAAATAATTTGAATGGCACTTTTAATTCACCATTTTTTGTTCTGTCTATTACCTCATCTACAGAAAGTGTCTGTACATCACCTTTGCTGTTACGATAAGTTATAGATTCAAGCCTTTCTTCAAGGGTTACACTATCTGTTACATAGTTGAAACTTTTTACTGAAACCACCTGAGGCTGAAATTTTTCTGCTTCACCACTAAAGCCGGCAATAGCAAATCCATTACCGTCTGCAGTAAAATCATCATAAACTGAAGTAACAAGCAGGCTTTGTTTGAAAAGAAATTCGTTAGCTGGAAAATCGGTATGAATAGGTATAGAAGCTGGTATGGAGTCGAGCACTGATAAATTAAATCCTTCTGAAGGATTAGGTGTAGCAATTTGTACAATTCCATTTTTACCGCATAATAAATCAGGAAGCTGTTCACCATTAAGTTTGGCTTTAATTTCTTTTTGCACAATGCCTTCTACAATTACCTCAGCCACTTCAATTACAATAACGCCTACTACAACTCCAATTGCAGCTCCTATAAGAAAACCAGCTATCATAGTTGCCAGTATTCCACCGGTTACTAATCCTACAATGAATCCTATAATTCCGCCAACAATTCCTCCTCCAATTCCGCCAGTAATTGCTCCAAAAATATCTCCCAGCAATCCTGTATCCACGTCTGTATCAGGATCAACACTAAAAGTCAAAACTCCATTTTTAATTTTTGGTGTGATATTTAAAGTAATAGTTACATGCGGATCAGGCACTACATCAATTATCGGAGAATCAACAGGTATGTTTCCTTCCAGTTTAATTTTTATTTTTCCATCACTTGCACTCATAGTTACTTTTTCCCAATCACCTTTTTTATTTTCTGCATCTGGTAACGGGTGCGTTCCGTCATCAGCGCGCAATTGCGTATGCCATATGTTGTTAGCAAAGCGCTTGAAGGTTTCTTTAGACATGCCGAACGCAACATCTTTATTAAGTGGCAAAAATGATTGCGCAGTATCTATGGTACCTCTTGGTAAACCCACTGTCGAAATATCCAATGGATCCTGGTTTTGGGGTTCAGCATGAATTTTAAGATTAGCAAGCAAGATGATAACTGCCTCATGTTCTGCATCTCCCGGATGTTTAACCAGGACAGGAGTTGATTGAAGATTTCTAAGAACGCCAAATGGAATTTCGCGAGGTTCATCTTCAGGCAGGCTTGTTGTGAGAATTAATTTATCACCATCGCTATTTAGCTCAGCTTTTGCAAATACAGGTTCGGGTAAACCAAACACATCTATTTGTAAATCCCAACCCGGTTCAAATGTGATTTGAACATTTAATAGTATTATGGGCACCCCGGGAGGGCCAAGTAGCTTTTTAGAGATAAGTAAGTTGAGCGCTGTACGAAACCAGTTTGCGCCAAGTTGCAGTTCAACATCAAAGCCTGATGTTATTAGGGAAGTGGTTATCATTGTTTGAAGAATTAAATGGTTGATGAAATCATTTATCAGCGGAGTGAGCTGATTAATATTATTATCAAATTTAGTTATTTTAGTTAAATAGGTACGAAAATCAATAGTTAAATTTGTTAGGGAAATTCAAAGTCAAGAACTTTAAAATTATGGGATATGTTCTTTTATACCTGCTTCACTACTTTTACATTTAAATCGAATATATTTGAAAAACCAAAAAGTTTATTATACCATTTAATGAAGTTGCTAAATGAATAATAATAATTATTTGAAATTTATTTCAATTTATTGTATCGTTTTACTGTTATTTTTATTCAACAACAGATGTTTTGCCCAATGCAATGGTTGGGGTAATCTGCAGTTGCAGGATTCAGTTTTTTATAATCCAGCATTTGGTGTTGCCCTCTCCCCTGAATCAGATAGATTAAATCGACCTTTTATTTATGTAGCTGCCAATACAGGTGGCGTTAAAGTATTTGATAAGAATGCGTCAGGAAATCCAACATTAGTTACAACAATTTCTAAAGCTGATTTAGGAAACCTTGATGCTATTAATTTATACCAGGACAGTATATGGCTTTATGTATGCCTTGGCAATATTTGGGATACAACACAAGCAGCAGGACTTGCCATAGTAGATATATCTGATCCGTTACAACCCTTAGTCTTAAATAATTACATACATACCGGTTTTAATGGTGGGGCTGGAGCTGTTGAGGTTAGGGGAGATTATGCTTATCTTGCTGCAAACGATAACGGATTGATAATATTGAATATAAGTAATAAGAGCAATATTCAGTTTGTAAGTAGCCTGTTATTAAATATTAATTTTCCGCATACCAATGTTGGATCAGCCTCAATGTATAATGCACGTGGCATAGCCATTAAGGACACTTATGCTTATATATGCTACGATAGGGGGGGATTGAGGGTAATTGATATTTCTAATGTAAATTCTCCTGTTCAATCAAGCCAATATTGCTTTTCAAACCTTATTAATTATGCAACTGCTTATAACAACATCGTCATACATGGAAATACCGCTTACGTATCTATCGATTATTACGGTTTAGAAATTCTAGACATCACCAATCCACTTAATATTTCTCAAATTGGCTGGTGGCATCCATCTACATGGTGCGATACGACCAATTTGTACAATGTATGGGCAAGTTCAGATGGACATTGTAACGAGTTGGCATACGATTCGGTATGCCAGATTGTATATGTAGCCTCAGGGAAAAGCGATTTAGTTGCAATTGATGTTAGTTTGCCATCATCTCCAATAACCTGTCAGATATACGGAACACCAATTGATGATTATGGCACCTGGGGTATGGATTTGCACGGCAATGAAATAAACCTTGCTTATATATGGTCGCCTTTCTTTCCTCCTTATTCTAATTATACTGGAATTAAAACATTGCAGACATCCTGTTTGCCTAATGCAGTATTTTACAATTCTGTTGCATCAGCAATTCAAGTTTCGCCAAACCCGGCAACTGAATTTATCACTTTTAATCTTGATAATTCAATCCCAGAGAGAATAAAAATTGTATTTGTAAACTGCCTGGGAATAGAATATAGAAGCGAAGCTATTCGTGTAAACAATAATCAATATATGGCAGATCAATTGAATTTACCTGATGGAATCTATTTTTTGAGATATACTTTAGATGAAATGCCTATTAAGTGCAGCAATAAAATAATTATTAAAAAGTAAATTCTCAAGGTATCATCTGAGAAATTGTATTTAGAAATCTATTCCCATATCAATTGTGTTTAATGTGCTTTTTAATACTGAAAACCAATTTTCGACAGATTAAAACATGCTTCAAATCAACCAGTTTAGACAATAATTTCTCACATTTTACTGTTAGTAAGTAGTTAATATTAACCCCAATAAGTCTTATAGCTTAATGGGCGCTTAACTAATTTTACTTTTTATACAAATTCATACAGAATATGTCAAACGGAAATAAATTTAAGAGTACAGATACAAGTGAGATGGAAGAAGTGGAGGTTTTAGATCCGCCTGTAGCAGGCAATAAACTGCGCTCTGAGAAAAAAAGTAAATCTGAGAAAAAAGAGGAGAAGAAGGAAAAGAAAGAAAAAACAAGCAGTGCTAATACAGTAAATATTAAGACAGCCCTTTTTGTTAATGATAAGGTTAAGCGCTTTTTCGGATTTTTCTTTGTGTTGCTGTCTGTATTTCTGCTTATACCATTTGTCTCCTATGTATTTACGCACGAAGCGGATTTTGATAAAGTTAACAATACATCATGGTGGGGATTATTTGGCGATACCGGTATACAGGTAGATAATTGGCTTGGAAAGCTTGGAGCTATCCTTTCCCATATTTTTATTTATAATGGCTTTGGTATTGCATCATTCTCGTTTGTTTTGATTTCTTTCCTTCTAGGATTTCGATTGTTATTCAATGTTGATTTAATGCCCTGGAAGAAAACTCTGGTATATTCACTCTTCCTGTCGATCTTTTCATGTATTGCATTAGGTTTTGCATTTTCAACTAATAGCGAGTTGTTATGGCTTGGAGGTAATTACGGCTACCAAATGAGTATATGGTTAGTTAGTGCTATTGGCAAGGCAGGCACAGCTATTTTATTATTGATGTCAGCTGTTGCGTTTACAACATTTGCATTTAATTATTCATTTAAATTGCCGGAACGTAAGGCTGAACCATCAACAGATCAGTTGATTAAAGAGGAGACAGCGGTAAAAATGGAAGTCGGCAATGTGATGCGTGATGAAATTTCGCAACCGATTGAAATGAATGTTAAGGCACCTGTTGAACTTGAAGTTGAATTAAGTGAGGTTAATGAAGAGCAGGATG
>JBGARN010000175.1:0-4746 GCA_044230205.1 Bacteroidia bacterium | reverse complement strand
TTGATGCCCATCAACAAGTGTCAAAAGGGTAGGCAGAGGACTAATGCGGCAGTTAAGTCATTAACTTAGCAAGCGTCAAAGTTCACCTCTGCTTTCCTTTTGAAATTTACTTATTTTTTATCGAAACAAAGTAAAGGCAAGCATGTTGCTTGTGGCCTTTTCCCCATATTGGTCTCCGCACCTACATGTTTTGTCCTTCGTTCGCATCCCTGCTTGCCGGCAGGCAAGAGCGCCAGCCATCCGGTACTGATACACACAACCTATCAATCTTTATGAGGTTCGCGAAGACGCAAACCTCGTACATGATATCCACATCCTTTTTTTGTCCATGGTTCGCGTCTTCGCGAACCGTCCTTTGTCCCCTCGCTGCCGCAAGCATGATGCTTGTGGCCTTTTCCCCATGTTGGTCTCCGCGCCAACATTTTTCAACCGCTGGCACGCGTTTGGCAGCCATTGCTGTAACCTGGCAGCCGGCAGGCAGGTCACTTTCATGCCAAATCTTCACACATAAAGCTATGGTAAGGTACAAACGCCAGTATGCCTGTACCGGGCTTGCATAGCACACAATTAATTGTAATTGTTCTATTCTTCATTGCCTGCATACATACCTGTATAACATTAAGTTCTTTTAATGGTTAGCTATAGTGTATGTTCTTCCTGTTTAAAGTTTTCCTTTCAGTAAACTATTAAATGCCGGTTCATAATAGGAGCAACACAACCTGGCCATTTACTCATTTAATCTCCGTGAACTTACAAAACAATAGAGACCTGTTTGATGTTTAATAGTAATACATTAGTGCCACGATCAGGTTGATTTATGGGTGCAATTCTATCCATAATGCAGGGAGTGCAGCCATGGAGAAGTTGGTATATATAAGTTATGTGCAAACAATATGAAGAACAAATCAAATAGCAAATTCACTTTAATAATAATTCTCGCAATGTTCAGCCTGTTTAGTTGTAAGAATATTCCGGATAAGGTCATAGCTGTGCAACCTTTTAATAAGAGCAGGTATTTAGGTAAATGGTATGAAATAGCCCGATTCGACTTTAAGTTTGAGAAAAATCTGAATAATACTACTGCAGATTATTCTATTAATACTGATGGAAGTATTAGGGTTGTCAACAGAGGATATAATACTGTTACTAATGAATGGAAAGAGGCAATAGGTAAGGCAAAATTTGTTCACGGAGATTCAATTGCTATGTTAAAGGTTTCATTTTTCGGACCCTTCTATGCTGGATATAATGTGATAGCAATTGATTCAGAATACAGGTATGCTTTGGTTTGTGGAAATAGTTTGGAATATTTATGGATACTATCGAGAGAAAAGACAATCCCCGAAGACATAAAAAACCAATATCTTGATTTAGCAAAGAGCTTAGGATTTAAAACAGAAGAATTACTGTGGATTAAGCATGACTAATAATGGTCAGCATATAATTCGGGTTATGTGCCTGCATATCTACCGAAAGGCAAGTCCCCTCCAACAACTATGTTTATGGTTCGTATCCCTGCTTGACATCAGGCAAGTGCGCCAACCATACCGTGAACGGCTCTCGCTGAAGCGCGCGCAAGTGGTAGTCAACTTTTCTGGCTGAAGTCTTCAAAACTCTTTGCAGGTGAAATACTTGTGCCGATCTCAGAGTGTCTTATAAATAACACGATACCAATAATCCCTTTCGTTGCTATACCTAACCACAAAAAACATAAAAGCAGTAACGGAATTTAAAACAGATAATAACATTTGTAAACAAAGCTCCAAAAGCTTGCTGGTTTATTGTCTGATTGGAATAGGATTCTCCGTTATTAAAGAGTTTTGTTATACTTACCAATCACAATTCAAATGGTTTCTACGACCAACAACATTTAAATTAAATGATAATAAAGAAAATTACACTGCTGATTATTTCACTGCTTAATGTGTTATCGGCATTAGCTCAATCCGGCACCATCAACAAATTGATTATAAAAAAAGCAAATGAATTAGAACCAAAAGTTATTGAGTGGAGACATTACATTCATCAAAACCCCGAACTGGGAAACAGGGAGTTTAATACGGCCGAACTCATAGCCAGGCATTTGCAATCATTGGGAATTGAAACAAAAACAAAAGTGGGTGTTACAGGTGTGGTTGGCATTTTAAAAGGGGATAAGCCCGGGCCTGTTATTGCTTTAAGAGCTGATATGGATGCATTGCCGGTAGAGGAGGTAAATAATTTGGCTTTTGCTTCAAAAGTAAAAACCATGTATAACGGAAAAGAAACAGGTGTAATGCATGCCTGTGGTCATGATACCCATGTAGCTATATTAATGGGTGTTGCCGAATTATTGTCAGGCATGAAAAAGGATTTGAAAGGCACCGTTAAATTTATTTTCCAGCCGGCTGAAGAAGGTGCACCAAAAGGCGAAGAGGGCGGAGCCGAATTGATGATTAAAGAAGGTGTACTTGAAAATCCAAAAGTGGATGTGATTTTTGGTTTACACATCGACTCTCAGTTAGAGGTTGATAAGCTTTCCTATCGCCCTGCAGGAACATTAGCTGCTACTGCCGACTTTAAAATTACCGTAAAAGGAAAACCCAGTCATGGTTCGCAGCCATGGAATTCTATTGATCCGATTTTAGTTGCAGCCCAGATTGTTACCAGTCTTCAGCAAATTGTAAGCAGGAATGTTAAGCTTACTGAAAATGCAGCTGTGGTAACAGTAGGTGCTATTAATGGCGGCAATCGTGAAAATATTATTCCTTCACAGGTGGAAATGCTTGGTACAGTACGAACATTTACAAAAGCTGATGAAACTTTGGTTTTTGATAGAGTAAAACAAATTGCTGAAAAAACTGCAGAAGCAGCAGGAGCCACGGCTGTTGTTGAGTTGCCATATACCAAACGTTACCCTGTAACTTTTAATGATGTTGCGCTTACCAGCCAGATGTTACCATCATTACAAAAGTCAGCAGGCGCAGCAAACGTATTGCTTGTTGCTGCTATTACCGGTTCAGAAGATTTTTCATTCTATGCACAGAAAGTTCCGGGTTTATTCTTTCGCCTTGGAGGTATGCCTAAAGGTAAAGACCCGAAAACAGCAGGACCACATCATACTCCTGAATTTATTATTGATGATGCTTCTTTTAAATTAGGTGTTATTACTTTTTGCAACCTGGTGTTTGATTATGCAAATGCATACAAGAAATAAAATGGCCTGAATTGTTTATTTGCACAATTAATAAGTTTACGTGAGTAAATTAAATTTAATTTCACTTATAGGTATATAGAACATGATAGGAGTAAAGCTTTTTGCTCACCAGGCTAATTCCCTTAATTACCCTGTATGTGCGAATATTGCTTAATGATATAAAAGGCAATTTCAGCATAGCCAATTTTCTCATTCATAAAACAAAAGTGTAACTGGTTTTGTTTGTTAAACTGAAAGAAGGCTGCGCTTATAGGTAATAAATAATTAGCTGTTCCATTTTAACCGAATTCAATACCGACTAAATATCCATATTTACCTGTTCAGCAAAAAAGAATTTACATACCCTTAATATTGTATTAGGTTTGGGTCAGTGAAAAAAATTGTTGCCATAATCCTGCTTACTGCTTACCTGTTTTCAGCAACAGATATAAAAGAGTTGCTTAAAATCAATGTAGTTATAGAGCATCTGCATGAGCATCAGAAAAATGATCATTCGGTTACGCTTTTCCAGTTCCTGGTAATGCACTATTTAACAGAGGATTATAACGATAGTGATAATGATCGCGATGGTCAGCTTCCATTTAAATCACCGGAAAGTTACATTCAGGAAATCTGCTTTGCTTCTTTAACAGACCCTTTTTCAACTTCCTGTTTCAATTTATTCATTACCAACACGGGAATGCTATTTATGAAATACAATTTTTTCATTCCCCCGGCATGCTATACCAATATATGGCACCCTCCTCAATTGTCATAATGCTCATTTCTGTTTGAACGTATAGCAGTCGTTACTGCTTAGAATGAATAATACAAGATGCATATTAAGCATCATCAAACAGAATTTATTAATGCAGCATGTTGCATGTCATGCAATGGCATAATCAACCCCCTTTCTATTAATTATAAATTTTAAAAAGTAAAAGCAATGAAAAAAATAGTTATTGGCATACTGACAGCCATCATTATCGTGTCAGGATTAACTTCCTGTAAAAAGAGTGATGACAATTCATCACCATCAGTTTCATCAACCATAAGCAGCGGAACCTGGCGCGTTTCATACTACTATGACAAAACAAAAGATGAAACCTCTGATTTTGCCGGATACACCTTCACATTTCAATCAGGCGGACAATTAATCGCATCCTCATCCTCAGGATCAGAAAACGGAACATGGAGCGAAAAAAATGATGATGATAATGGAGGAAGCCATAAGCTGGTAATCACTATAGGCTCTTCAACACCATTAATTGAACTTACTGACGATTGGGTTATTACTTCACAATCGGATTCGAAAATTGAACTAAAAGATGATAGCAATAACAACGAAATACTTCACCTGTCAAAAAATTAAAGTCATGAGATTGCTGCTGTATATAATGTTGCTTTTTCCTGAAATCCTGTTGGCACAGCCAGCTAACTGGAAATATCTGCGACCAACAAACACAGGGCTTGGGGGTGTCTACCTGCAATGCATACGTGTAGATGATTGTGGAAACAAGTGGACTGGTGGTTATATGCCTTTCTTCAGTGAAGGTGCTGTTTCACGTATT
>JBGARN010000174.1:0-4786 GCA_044230205.1 Bacteroidia bacterium | reverse complement strand
ATGTCTTAACCAGGTGCTTAGGAATTCCATCAACCGGCATTATGTAAGGCAGGTTGATTTCAGTTTGAGTTGAACTGGATAATTCAATCTTGGCTTTTTCAGCAGCTTCTTTTAAGCGTTGCATAGCCATCGGATCTTTTCTTAAATCAACTCCTTCGTCACTTTGAAATTCATTAGCTAACCAGTCAATGATTACATGGTCAAAGTCGTCACCTCCAAGATGTGTATCACCATTGGTAGACTTCACTTCAAATACACCATCTCCTAATTCAAGAATTGAAATATCAAATGTTCCGCCACCTAAATCGAATACCGCAACTTTAGTATCAGTGTGTTTTTTATCTAAGCCATATGCAAGTGCTGCTGCTGTAGGTTCATTGATAATGCGCAACACTTTTAACCCTGAAATCTCACCAGCTTCTTTAGTTGCCTGACGTTGTGCATCACTAAAGTATGCAGGCACAGTAATAACTGCTTCGGTTACATCGCTGCCCAAATAGTCTTCGGCAGTTTTTTTCATTTTCTGCAAAATCATAGCACTAATTTCCTGAGGAGAATATAGGCGGTCTTCAATTTTAACCCTGGCAGTGTTATTATCACCTTTAACTACTTCGTATGGCATACGCTTTATCTCAAGCTGAACCTTATCAAAAGATTCACCCATGAAGCGTTTAATTGATGAAATAGTTTTTTTAGGATTTGTGATTGCCTGACGTTTAGCCGGATCACCAACCTTACGCTCCCCATCCTTAAGGAAGGCTACGATTGATGGAGTTGTTCTGCGACCTTCACTGTTTGGTATTACTACTGGTTCATTGCCTTCCATCACGGCAACACACGAGTTGGTTGTACCCAGGTCAATTCCAATTACTTTTCTCATATTATTATATTGTTTTTTCTGAATTTATTTTGAAAGCCTCAAGTCAATCAATATGCCAAATGAGTTTTGGTGACATGTTGGCAGACCATTGCTTTTTCAGCTGAAAAGTAGCCAGCCACAGTGAAGGATTATTGAGTTAACTTGCTTAATAGAATTTCAGATGGCTGGTATAAGGGCCATGAATAAGATAGTCATATGACATTGGATCAAGATCAAAATACCAGCTATTAGTTGTTTTTGCTGAGAAAAGTCCTAAACCATTGGTAATATTATTATAGGAAGGTATCGACTGACTTATTCCAACCGTTGCATTATTAATTTTCTGATAATAGTAATAATCGTCAGCAGCACCTATAATAATGAGTTCAATTTTACCAGCAATACGGTAGCAACCGGAATCGGGTGCTGAAAGCTTTGCATTTAAATTTTGATAAAAAGCATCTTTGGTTTTCTGAATATCCAGGTATTGGCGGGTAAAAGATTCCTTTACGGTTTTAGTTCCCATTAACCATTCAACATATTGGTCAGAAGTATCAGTCCCACAAACAAGTTGGTAGTTGAATTTCATTACAACATTGTAAATTTTGGAATTAAGTCCGCTTAGCCAGTTAATTTGATATCCCGTACTTGAGGCAAGACTTATTTCATTCTTGAATGGATTTGGTTCTGATAAACTTGAATTTCCAGGCACACCTGTCTTAGAGGTAACTACTGAACCATTTTTAGAATTGATAACTCTTAAAATATAGGTGCTTCCGGATTGAATTTTCTTTGAAGAAGTATAAGTAATGTTGGGCTGCAAAGCAAAAACACCGTTTAACATGGGTGATAAAGTATCTCTGAGAAAAATTAAAGAATCCTTGCTAATGCCGTCTTCAACTTTATATAGTGTAACATTAAGAACATCATCAAAATAAATGGAGTCAGCTATATGCGCATAGTCATAGGCATTACCTTCGCCCATAAAGGCCTTATAAATCTTTAGATATTGAATACTGTCATTAGGATTAAGCATCCCGTAAACAATGGTTGTATCTTTATATCCAGAGGTTACGTCTAAATCATTTTCACATGAATTAAGTACAATCAAACTCAAAAATGATAATACTATGGTAGACCATTTCATAGTTTAAAAGTAATTGAAATTTGATTGTTTTTACAAGATCGTTTCGATAAAGAATAGCCGAAAAGTAAAATGTTAAATTGGATCTCAATTATCCATGCAGCTGCCTTGCGCATAAATTAAAAGTGGTGGTGGTTTTTAAAATGAAAAGCGGCCGGATTTTTTCCGGCCGAAAGAACCAGGGGTAAATGGATACCTCACGGTATGATTAGAAATTTTTAATTGAAACAATGCTATGACTAATTCATAGCAATTGCATTCAATTCCTGGTCTATATGTATAACTATTTATTATTCAAAGTTGGTCAGGGAAATCAATAAGGTAAAATAAACAAGGCTGATGATAATAGGCCAGTACCAGCCTTTGCGCTTTTCCTTGCTAACCGGAGTCCGCAATTGAGGTTGTGTTTGTAAAATACTTAGAAGGCCTGAAAGCAGATTTAAAAAACTATTCATATTCTTGAAAAATTAAATAGGGTAGTAAATTGAATATCTTCTTTAATAAATTAAACGTGAAAGCAAATATATAATTGGCGAAATGCATTAATTTATTGGTAAAATTAAGTAAAATTATCTTTTAAACCAAATTTTATTGAGAATATTAAGGAATGGAAATAAAGAAGACTTCGTCCAAATTAATTGTCAATTATGGAGTTGCCAGGTTAAAATATTGGTTCGAAAATGTATTTGTTGAATTGTTGATTAAAAATTGCAATAATCTGTAAGCAAAAAGATGATGCATACAATTGAATTGATTTAATTCAATTTAAAATTTCCCTATTGGTTAAACATATTTATTTTTGGCGCTAAACAGAGGTTAAGGATTTAATTTGTAGATGTAAAATTATCTCTGTTCGATAAAGGAATATAGTTACTAATTCAAAAAAAATGGCGAGGCCAAACAAAGATGGAATAATGTATTTGCTTTTAGCAGATGATGATGAAGATGACAGAGCATTGTTCAGAGAAACGATAATTGAAATTGGTGCAAATGTTGAATTATCGACAGTAAAAGATGGGTTTCAATTAATGCACGCATTAAGTGAGGCTGAGTGGTTGCCGGATGTTATCTTTCTTGATTTAAATATGCCTTATAAAAGTGGGAAAGAATGCCTTAATGAAATCAGGCAGAATGCCAAATTAAAGCACATTCCGATTGTGATTTTCTCCACTTCAAACAGTGAAATAGATATAGAAGAAACCTTTAAAAAGGGAGCTAATCTTTACTTTAAAAAACCAATTGATTTTAATCTTCAGAAGACACTTGTTAGAAAAATTCTGGCGATAAATTGGAAAGAATTCATGCCGCATTCCTCAAGGGAAAACTACGTATTGTCTGCAAACTGAATCAAATAATGCAAATGCATCATCTATTCATTTGATTGATTAATTTATGACAATGGTGTTAAAATGTAAGAGTGTTCGGCCGATAAACCAAGCATAGCCCATAACATTAATGAGGGGTTGGCTAATTTTTGATCTGTATTTGCATCCACGAGATTAACTTTTAAGATTCTTGAAATTTCTTTTTCGCCAGTTTTTTCAGGTGGCGTGTCCTTGGCTTTGAAATAACTTTCTACTAGTTTCATGTTTTGCTTTAATTTATGTTTCAATACAAATTTACCCCACAAAAATGGATTTTTACCATTTTAATCGCAAAGTTATCAACATGTCTAGTTCATTTATGCAAAAGATGATTTTTTAACAAAAATATGACAGTGTTGACCAAAAATTATGCATTTGTGTTGTTTGTGGCAATATTTAGGCCAATCTGGTCTTCAATTCATAAAACTATAGTTTGTTAATAACTCCTACGCGATTCAGATATAAAAAACCGGTCATTTTGAGAAAATGGGATTGAAACTATAATTTGATGAGTTTAAACGGAAAAACTATTTGCCTTATTAATCTAATACATGAAACTAAAATAAAAGTTGAAAGAACGAATAGTCAATCCTTATTAAGGAGGATGATATTTTATATAATGAGGTGGCGATGTTAAAATAGATGGAAAGTGATCTTGAAATTTGAACAACATTGAAATAATTAATTTGTTGGTGCTACTTATAAGTGTTCATTAAATTTATTGAATGACAATTGGGATGTTATGAATTGATGCATCGGTTTGAACTGATAAATAATATATTCCTTTTGATGGTTTGCTTAAATTAATAGTGAGTTCATTTAACCCAGGGCTTAAAAGTTCATTTTTATTGTAGACTATTTGGGTTAGCGCATCGCTTATTATAATTGAAGTGTATAATTCCTTTTTGGCATTTATCTGAACTTTAAATTCACCATTGTTTGGATTGGGATAAGCTATTAATTCAAGAATCTCAGTTGAATTATTATCAAAATCGCTTGCCAATCGACTCGACACAAGAGTTGTTGAACTAACTTTTGTGCAGCCATTATTATCAGTAACCGTAACACTATATGTTCCAGAGCTTAAACCTGTAATTGTTGCAGTGGTTCTAACAGGCGAAGTTGACCAGGAATAATTATAAGGTGATGTTCCGCCTGAAACAGTTGCACTAGCTGACCCATTGCTGTTACCCCCAGTTGGATTTGTTTTAGTAATGCTAACTGACAATGCAGCAGGCTGTGTTATAGAATATGTATTTTTCTTGGTGCAACCATTAACATCGGTTACCGTAATAGTATAATTGCCTGCAGCAAGACTTGCCCGTGACAAACTGGTATTTCCGCCATTCCAAAGATAAGTATAAGGCGAAGTTCCCCCGCTTGGAGTATTTTGAATAGAACCATTACTTCCACCATTGC
>JBGARN010000032.1:0-36272 GCA_044230205.1 Bacteroidia bacterium | reverse complement strand
TTAATTGAACTTAATCACCTTTTGGCTATGTGTACCACAATTAATATAATAAACACCCGGAAGTAAAGTTGAAATATTAATCGCTTGATTCTTGCCATAAATTTCACCAGTAAAAACTAGCTCTCCAAACAGGTTGTAAATTTTAAACTCTGATTTAGCAGGAGGCAGGTTTACAAAATTAAAATACAAAAAATCACTTACGGGATTTGGATAAACCTTGAAATTATCAGATGTATAAATAGACAAAGCTATTGCAGAAACGGAACCAAAAATAGTTTCATAGTTAGCAGCGTATGAATTATTACCAGCGCATGCTGAAGATGCATCCCAGTTAATACTCCAGGTCATCATGCCTCTTAATGCAGGATAACCTGATGAATTGATTAAGGTATATGTACCAGGTTGCGGACCGTTACCCCGCAAGTAATTAATTGCAGCTTTAACAGCTGCTGTATCGATAAATCCGCCACCGGCAGCCATTGAACAAGCAGGAAGTCCAACTGAAACTTTATTTGCAGGTAACCCTGCAAATAAACCGCCAGAAGTATTAAAGCCTTGTATAACTGCTTCGCACATAGCAACAATAAAATCAGCTGTGCCTTGCTGATAGACATTACCGTCTATACCATACATTGATCCGCTATTGTAAAGTTGAACATGTAATATTTCAATTGAATCTCGTAAAGCATCAATTACCGGAAGATATGCGCCCCATATTCCACCGTAGGCAGATTGGCCACCCTGAACAAATGCGGTTTCGGGAGCCATTGTTAAGATTAAACGTTTGTTGTGAGTGGAATAATAATTAGCCATTATTTGTTTGATGGCATCGATAAGATTGATTACCGGTGAATCAATTGGTGTTGCAATAGTGCCGCCTGTTACTGATAATGAACTTCCTTCAAGATCAATATCAATCCCGTCAAAATCAAATGTATTGATGATGTTAGCCATTGAAACAACAAATGAATCCCTTTCCATAGCATTGTTGAGTGATACTGGTGCAGTTGCACCACCAATGCTTATAATAACCTTTCGGCCTTGAGCATGCAATGTTTGTATTTGTGAAATAAATGTAGCCTGCGAAACCTGATCGGGTATAAATTGCATTTGATAATCGGTTCCTGGCAGTGGAACTGCAAAAGCTACATCAATGATATTAAATCTTGTATCAACCTGGTCAAGTTGAATATAAGGAGCATTAGAATCCTGCCAGTTATGAAAGTAACCAACCAATGCCGGGTTAGGAGCCTGTGCAATTAACGATGAGGGTAGGAGTGATGTTATAAAAGAAAGAAGAAGTTGTAAAGTAAAAATCAGGAGTGTATGTGATTTCATATAATTGTAAAAGCGGTATACTATTTTAAAATTCTATTTAAATCATATGTTTCAGAATAAGAACTATTTGCACACCGGATAGCACTTAATTTCAAAATTAACAGAGTTGGCTATGTAGCAGATCTCATGTGCTTTATGGTGCAACTCAATTGCTCTTTGCTTCATGCTTGCATCAGCTACTGTAAAAACCGGTTGAAGAGTTACTTCATTAAAACTTCCACCACCACTTTCATTTTCGGTCATCATACCTGTTGCATTATCCTCGTAGGAGGTAATCACAATTCCCTCCAATGCGCAAACATACAGGTAGGACAGCATGTGACAGGACGAGATGGCTGTAACCAATAAATCTTCAGGATTCAACTTGCTTTTATCACCAACAGCTGGGTTGTCTGTTGTTAGAAATATATCAGGCTTTCCATTAATACTAACCGTATGGCTTCGGTCGTAGGCTCTGACATTTTTAGTGCCTTCACCTTTGTTGCCATGCCAAACAGTTTTAAGCTTATAATGATGCTGATTTTTCATTTTTTATTTTTATTAATTCAGGAATTCTCCACTTGCACTCACATGGATTTTTATTCAATTTGAAAGCTGGCAGTTAAACCCGGAGTAATCCGCGGAAACCTCTTGCAGAATAATACGATTCAGCCCCATTATGATAAATGAACACATGACCAAACCGGTAGTCAGCAAAAAGCGCACCACCCAATTTCCTGATATCAGCAGGTGTCTTTATCCAGCTCGATGTTTTAGCATCAAATGTTCCGAACTTTTGCAGCTCGCGATATTGGTCTTCTGATAATAGTTCAATTCCCATTTCATCAGCTGCATCAACAACATTGTTTTTAGGCTTATGTTCTTTTCTGGCATCGAGTGCCTGCCTGTCGTAACAATAACTTCTTCTTCCGGCAGGAGATTCAGGTGAGCAGTCATAAAAAAAATACTCTCCCGTTTTCTTGTCAAAACCCAAAACATCAGGTTCTCCGCCTGTAACTTCCATTTCATTTAAAGACCATAAGCGGTCACTATCAGCTTCAAGCCTGGCCTTAACTTTATCCCATTCAAGACCCTTATGACGATTCATGTTTTTTTCAAAACGGTTTTTTAATTTTTGTAGCAATTCATTTTGCTGGGCTGCTGTAAGCTTTGTCTTTTTATTTTTCATGTGATTAAAATTACATAAGGGATTTGCTCGTATGAATTACAAATTAGGTTCATTTATTAAATCAAATCTATATACCAAATCAAAAAAATATCAGGTTTATTTGTTACAGTTTTCAAAATAGATCTTATCCACTTTATCCAGGAATCTTTCATCCTTAATTCCTGTGCGATTAAAAAAAATAACGCTGCCTATACCTTGTTCAGGATAAATTCTGAGTTCAACATAATAGCCACCACCACCGCCAGCATGTGTATAGTATTTATTCCCTTTGAGCATACCCGTAAACCATGAAATACACATTCCGGTAGGCTTATTATTGTTTGTGTAATTTTCAATAAACATTAGTTTTTTAAATTCTTCTGAAATAAGCAGGCTATCTGTTCGGAGTAAATCCTGCAAGTATTTTACAAAGGCCTTTGGCTTGCCAATTAAGCCTCCATAAACAATACCATTTACATAAAAAAAATTAAAGGGATTCCATTTGCCTTCACTACTGCCAATAAACTTTGATTTGTTAATGAAAAATCCCAGCATCAGATTTAAAATGGAGTACCTTTTTTGATAGCCTTTAGCCTGATTTTTTAAATCAGCTATTTCAAATCCTAACTCACAGGGAGTTAAACCAAGTTTATTAAGTATATTATCAGTTATATAATTTTCATAAGTTTTACCTGAAACTTTCTCAATCAGGTTACCAAGGATTATATAACCAAGATTGGAGTATGCGAATTTTTCATTAGGTAAAGATTTTACTTTTTTATTCTTTGCGATAACCTGTGAGAAGAAAGCATCTCTTTTAAACGACAAATGCTCATCTGCAAGGTGAATCCAGTTTAGTGGTATCGGATTAGGTAGTCCCGAGGAATGATTTAGCAATTGCTTAATAGTTATTTGAGGTGAATACACAAAATCAGGTAAGTAATTTATTACCGGTTGATTGATATCAACTAGATTTTGAGCAGCTAACTGTAATACAGCTAATGCAGTAAATGTTTTGGTAACGGAATAGGCATTGTAGCTTGTATCATCATTTACTGGCTTGCGGTTTAATAAATCTGCATAACCAAACTGATATTTCTTTAAAATGTTTTTTTGATCAAATAACAAATACTGAACTGAAGGAGATTTATGCTCTTCAATTTCCTTCATCAGTATTTTCTCTGTTTCATTCATGTGTTTTTAAACTGATTGTTAGTGGTAGTAGGGTAGTGGGTATTTACTGAAGTGTTTTGCGGTTACAAATATTGTTATAGTCAAATTATCTATGATTCGATAATGATATAATCAGCAGAAGCACCCAACTTAATGAGCAGGCTATTGATATTTTTAACAAAGTCATCTGGCCCGCATATATAAAATTGCTGATTAAAATCACCGATGTTGTCAATTAAAAAACCGCGATCAATTCTTTTATCGGCAAAACCCAGTACATTCTGACGGGTAAATACTTTAATAAAATTGTCGCCCAGCAGTTCCTCCAATTCTTCTTCCATCATCACATCGGCTGCGGTTTTATTGGAATAAATTAATGTGTTGCCGTGTATACGCTTAATTTTGTGCAAGTATCTGAATATTGAAATGAAAGGTGTGATGCCCGAACCTGCTGCAAAAAAAACTCCCTGCTCCTTATATGCTATCACTCCAAAAATTTCATGGAGTATCAATTCATCACCTGCATTAACGCCATCAAGCTGATTAGTAACTCCCTTATGATCAAGGTAAATCTTTATCATAAATTCCAGGTAATCATCTTCAGGCAGGTTGGTAAATGTAAACGACCTTATTTCATTTTTCCATTCATCAGTATTAATGGAAATATTGATGGACTGGCCCGGAATGAAAGTGCAATCAGGTGGTTTTTCAACTACAAATCGCTTAACGTCATGGGTTATATAGCTTGTTTCTAAAACTTTTACAATTACAGGATGCTGCATACTTTAAAAAATGGGATTGCTATGATAGAAATATTTTACTGATAATTTGTTTCCGGTATGTTCATACCATCATTTTATGTTATATGATAATAAGTGTGGGGGAGTTTAGCGGATGTTAGGGAACATTATGATTTATGGCTTTTAAGTCAACATTAAAATTCCTATCCTTCTCTTAATCAATTCGAAATTATGCAGCTACCAAGTTGGCTGAATAATTTTTTTAATTAAATTTACCCATCTGATACACTCCGTTCAATAATTAAAAACTCATAGAAAGCCATGTTAACCGGTAACTATTGTCAAAGTTGTAATATGCCTTTAGATAATCCTGAAATAAAGGGTACGGAAAAAGACGGAAGCATAAGTGCTGAGTATTGCAGGCATTGCTACGCCAATGGAGAATTTATCAATGATAAATTAACCCTTGACGATATGAAGCAACAGGTAAAAATTCAGATGGAAAAACTGAATTTTCCGATTATTGCGATTGAACGGGCAGTATATGGGATGCCGCAATTAAAGAGGTGGCGAGCGCACATGCTGGTATAATGATTTCGCAGCGTTTATAGCTTTTTAACCTGCAGCCTGCTACTAATTTTTATTTTTTGGTGTAATTGATTCCTTAAGATCTTCAAAAATTATTTTGCTTCGGCTTAACTTTCTGTAATAAGCAAATTCTGACTTTTGTTTACGGGCTGTAAAGAATAAATTATCAAGCCCGGCCCATACCGTAAACCATCCTGCTGGTTCAAGCATAACTACCAGAATATGCTTTAAAAATCCTTCTTCAATCTTGTAAGAAATTGTTCCCGCCAGTAGCATTATAACCATTCCTGAAATGGTAAGAATCCAGCCTTGCCTGATTACTGTTTTCAGTTCTTTTTGAAAGTGATGATTGCTTTTTAAAAAATGCTCATGAAGCCTCGTGGTAATTACCTGCTCAGTTTCTGTTAATCTCCTTTCAGGCGGAACGAGCAATTTGAGTTCACTGATGTGGTGCTCACTTTCGTGACAGACCTTTTTAAGCTCTGTTAAAAAATCATCAGAAATATTGCGCTCGCCATAGCTGCGGGGGTCAAAATCAGAAAATACATCATCATAGCTGTCAAGCCAGATACTGACATGCCGGTGAAGATGTTCATGGATTGTATGTGTGGCGATGTTTTGCTTTTCTGAGTCCTTCATAAACTATAAAGTTGATCTAAAGTTAGTTTATTGTTGAATATTATTGTTAATGTTTAAAATCAGAATAAATTATTATTTCTGATATAAATAAAAATTAACTTTATGCCATATTTTCAACAATAAATTACCAGATATAATGGAAGCAGTTTTAGATCCCTCAGTAAAAGCATCCGATATACAGTTGAAGCTACATGGAAATTACCTTGAAACAGTTGAGTGGCTCGCTGAAATAGAATTTTTTAAAACAGAACTCAGATTGCTTTCAAAGCTTCTTGACAAAGCATTCCATCGTTTTCACATACGCAAAGAGTATACGGATTTGCTGAAGCTGGATAAACGTCTGAAAGTATTTCTCTTTTATTCCATTAAAGAAATGCAGCAGCGTATTGAAGATCATGAAAGGGGTTTTGTATTGCTTGATCAGAATATTTTTTCGCAGGATGATAAATTAATTCTTGAAAGGCATTCTGAATTTGAGCAGGCTATGGCCAAGTTTAAAGATGAACGAAAAAAGCTTAAAACTGAATTACTGAAGTTTTCAGAAGCTGAATGGAAATCAGCAAGTAATCGTAATGTTTGTATTTGATCACGAAACTGTGCTATAAAGCTATTTTAATCTTTGAGTTAAGTAAGTTTTATTTTTCTTTTCACATTTTCAGTTATACTTGTAGCAAATTATCCATTACTGCTATGCATAAACTTCCTCTGATTGTATCGACAGCATTGCTTTTTTCAATAGCCTGCAAGAATGAAAAGCCCAAGGTTAATGTGATTCCAGATGTAAATGTGGTTACCGCAGCTCAAAAAAGCTTACCGGTTTACTCTGAATTTATTGGTCAAACATATGGGCAAAGTGATATTGACCTTCAGCCACGGGTTGAAGGTTGGATCACTGCCATGAATTTTAAAGAAGGTGATAAGGTTACCCAAGGCCAGTTACTTTATACAATTGATGATGTTCAGTTGCGTAACCGTGTTGCATCAGCAGAAGCATCAGTGGCTGCCGAGCGTGTTTTACTGGAAAAAGCAAAGGCTGACCTGGATCGTGTTGAACCACTTGCAAAAATGAATGCGCTGAGCCAGCGCGATCTTGATGCTGCAAAAGCCACTTATGATGCCCAGCAACAAAAGCTGGAAAGTGCAAAGGCTATGTTAAGTAATTCGCAAACTGAATTGAGTTATTCAAGAATAACTGCTCCTATATCCGGAGTAATTGGAGTTTCAAAAGTACTGGTAGGTGATTATGTAAGTCGCAGCGGAAGTAAAAATGTTATCAATACTATATCAGCTATTGGTGCCGTGCGTGTACGTTTTTCAATATCTGAAAACGATTATCTGAAGTTCAGAAAAAAAGGGGAAGCAGGTGCTAAAAAAAGTGATGTAGAAGTTGAAATGGTTCTTGGTGATGGAAGTGTTTTTCCGGAAAAAGGAAAAATTGATTTTGCAGATCGCACGATTGATCCTTCAACTGGTAGTTTATTAGTGCAGGCGGTTTTTCAAAACCAGAATGGTATGCTTAAGCCCGGACAATATGTTAAGATACGTTTCGTGTCTGATTTTCTGAATGATGCAGTGATTGTGCCGCAACAGGCTATCAACCAGATGCAGAATATATACCAGGTATTTGTTGTTGAAAATAACAAAATTAAACCGCGTCCTGTTGAAGTTGGAATGCGCGTTGGCAGTAACTGGGTAATTACAAAAGGCTTAAAGGCAGGCGAGAGAGTTGCAGTACTTGGCAATGCAATTGTAAAACCTGATATGGAAATTAAACCTGTGGATATGAAATGGGAATATTGATAGCATGCTTCGAACTCCTGCTGACGTAATTCCATATATTTTTATCAGAAACATTTCTTTAAATCATTACACAACTATTAATGGCAAAGGCAGTAATCAAAACAAAAGAAACTGATGCAAGCGTTCAACAATATTTGAATAGCATAAGCGATGAAACGAAACGCAAAGACAGTTTTGCAATAATGGAAATGATGCAAAAAGCCAGCGGTGAAAAACCAAAATTATGGGGAGACTCCCTTATCGGATTTGGTAATGTAACCATAAAAAGCCCAACCACCGGTAGAGAGGTAGACTGGTTCAGGATAGGCTTTGCTCCTCGAAAAGGTAATATATCATTATACCTTGGAATTGATCTTATAAAACAAGCTGCATTACTGAAAAAACTGGGCAAACATAAAACCGGTAAGGGATGTCTGTATATCAATAAATTAGAAAATGTAGATGTCAATGTGTTGAAGGAAATGATAAAGGATCGTTTAAATAAAAAGTGAACAACAGGCTTCAAGGAACTAATTAGAATATGCTGAAGTCAACGTCTTAACAAAGGAACTATATGAGTGAGTTTTTTATTAACCGGCCTATTTTCGCAATGGTACTATCCATACTGATGATTATTTTAGGATTATTGGTATTACAGGGAATTCCTGTTTCGCAGTATCCTGAAATTACGCCACCCATGGTAAAGATTACCGCCAATTATAGTGGTGCAAGCGCAGTTAACATGGAACAAACCGTTGCTACTCCCATTGAGCAACAGGTTAACGGTGTAGAGAATATGCTTTATATGCGAAGCATTAACACCAACGATGGAGCAACAACTCTTGAGGTATCATTTGAAGTAGGCACTAACCTGGACAATGCAAATATGTTGACGCAAAATCGTGTGTCGCAGGCAAATCCTTATTTACCACCTGAAGTAACTGCACTAGGTGTTACCACCAAAAAGTCTCTTACATTTCCTTTGATGCTGGTTTCAATCAGCTCACCTAATAAATCATATGATGCGCAGTTCATTAATAACTATGCTTTTATAAATATAGTTGATAATTTAAAGCGTATTAATGGAGTTGGCGATGTGTTTGTATTTGGTGGAGCTGAATATGCCATGCGTGTTTGGCTTAAGCCTGATTTGCTTGCACGTTATGATTTAACGGTTCAGGATGTATCCAAAGCTTTAAAAGAGCAAAACATAATTAAAACAGGTGGAAGTTTTGGTGATGAACCGGCTGTTCCCGGAACTCAGAATACTTATGTAGCACAATTACAATCACGCCTTGTAACTGAACAGGATTTTGGAAATATTGTTTTAAAATCAAGTGCTAACGGAGCTTTGGTTTATTTGAAAGATGTAGCGCGCCTGGAGTTGGGAACAGAAAATTATAAAATGACAAGTCGCTTTAATGGTTCACCGGCCTCTACTATTGCTATTTATCAGATACCGGGAACTAATGCGTTGGAAGTAGCCGGTAAAGTGAAAGCGAAAATGGAAGAATTGTCGCAACGCTTTCCACCTGATCTTGTAAAAAATTATTCATTGGATACAACACTTGCAGTTAGTGAAGGTATTAATGAAATTGTACATACACTTTTTGAAGCGGTTATACTTGTAATACTTGTTGTATTTATATTCCTTCAGGACTGGAGGGCAACATTAATCCCATTGTTAACAGTTCCGGTTTCACTGATTGGAACATTTATAATTTTTCCGCTGCTTGGATTTTCAGTTAATGTATTGTCATTATTGGGATTGGTGCTTGCAATAGGATTAGTAGTTGATGATGCTATTGTTGTTGTAGAAGCGGTAATGCATCATATCGAGCATGGGCTTTCACCAAAAGAAGCTACCCGTAAGGCAATGAAGGAAGTAGGAGGTCCGGTTGTTGCCATAGCGGTAATTCTTGCTGCAGTATTTGTTCCTGTTGCAATGACCGGAGGTATTACCGGTCGCTTATACCAGCAATTTGCAATTACCATTGCCATTTCAGTGGCATTCTCAGCATTTAATGCTTTAACCCTAAGCCCTGCACTTGCTGCATTACTGCTAAAGCCCAAAAAAGAAAGTAAAGGATTGCTCGCTCGTTTCTTTTCTTCTTTCAACAGGATGTTCGATCGTTTTACTAATGGCTATGCACGCGTGGCAAGTTTCTTTGCACGTAAATTAATCATCACCATTCTTGTTCTTGGAGGCATTGTTGCATGTACTGTTTTATTGGGAAAGAAAGTGCCGGCTGGTTTTGTGCCCGAAGAAGACCAGGGTTATTTCCTGATGGCTGTTCAGCTGCCCGATGCGGCCTCAGCACAGCGAACCGATGTTGTAATTAAAAAGGTAGAAGCCATTCTGAAAAAAATTCCTGAAATAGAAATGATAACAACTATTAATGGACAAAATCTTTTAACCAACACGGTATCACCAAACTCAGGAACATTTTTCATTTCATTAAAAGAATGGAAAAGCAGAACAAAAACTGCAGTTCAGCTTACTCAGGAAGTTAATGCCATTTGCATGAAAAACATTACTGAAGCTACAGTGATTGCTGTTGGCCCACCTCCGATTATTGGTTTAGGTAACGGTGCAGGATTTAGTATGTATTTGCAGGATCTTGCAGGAAACTCTCCTCAATACCTTTCACAACAGGCTCAAAAATTTATTGCAGAAGCAAGCAAGCGACCCGAGATCGGGAAAATATTTACGCTCTATCGTTCAAATGTTCCTCAAAAATCAATAATGGTTGATAAGGATAAAGTTCAGAAACTCGGAATGAGTCTGGATGATGTTAATCAAACAATATCAACCTTAATGGGATCATCCTTTATCAATAACTTCAATCAATTCGGCCGCCAGTATAAAACCTACCTGATGGCAGATGCAAACTTCAGAATGCGGCCCGAAGACCTTGCGCAATACTATTCACGAGATAAGGACGGTGAAATGGTTCCAATGAGTACACTTGTTACAATAAAGGATACAATAGGTCCGCAATACACCAATCACTTTAATATATACAGGGCATGTGAACTAGGCGGAGTGCCTGCACCAGGCTACAGTTCAGCAGAAGCACTTAGGGCACTGGAAGAAACAGCTCAGGCTGTATTACCTATTGATATGGGTTATTCATGGAGTAATATCAGTTACCAGGAAAAAGCTGCCGAAGGAAAGGGTGCAACAGTTTTCGCTATGGCTTTGCTGTTTGTGTTCCTGATACTTGCTGCACAATACGAGAGCTGGAAATTGCCTTTCTCTGTTTTACTTGGAACACCCTGGGCAGTTATGGGTGCCATGCTCGGATTGTTTATTGCAGGAATATGGTCGCTGAGTTATGTGAACAACATCTTTGCACAAATCGGGCTGGTAATGCTTATCGGATTGAATGCGAAAAATGCAATTCTTATTGTTGAGTTTGCAAAAATGAAAAAAGATGCTGGCGAAGACACGTTTTCATCTGCCATTGATGGTGCAAAACTTCGTTTCCGTCCTATCCTGATGACATCGCTTGCGTTTATACTTGGTGTTATTCCATTGTTAACAGCGTGGGGAGCAGGTGCCGAAGCGCGTAAGGTTATGGGTATGACAGTATTCAGCGGAATGATTACTGCAACTATAGTGGGCGTTCTGCTTATCCCTGCATTTTTTGTAATGATAGAAGGTAAAGGAAAGAAGAAGCAAGCTGCAACAATTCCTGCATCTGATAATCATGGAAAGGAGGGAGGCCATTAATATGAAAATCTTGATCAGGAATATTATTTCAATTCAAAATACGAAGCTGAAAAGCAAAAGCCACTTTTCGCAATCTTTTTCATACATGTATTTGTCAACTGCTGCTCTTATAGTTATTGTATTATTTTCTTTTTCTATAAGCGGTTGTCTTGTTGGAGGAAAGTATACACCGCAATCTCAGGCCAATCCTGTTGATACAAACTACGTATATCCACATAGTGAATCCAAAGATTCGCTTCAGCTTATTAAATGGTTTGAGCTTTATAAAGATGAGGCTCTTAATCAGTTGATAAAAGTTGCGCTCGATAGTAACCGCAATTTAGTCATAGCCACAGCGCGTGTTGAAGAAGCTCGTGAACGTGCCGGAATTGTTAAATCATATGTATGGCCCAATCTTACTTATGGTGCAAATGCTGGAATTGCAACAGTGGGCAGTGATGCACAAAAAGTTGGAGCAGGTATTGATGGAAACAATTTTCAGATGTATGGCGCATTAAATTGGGAGCTTGATCTTTTTGGCAAAATCAGGCATTTGAATCGTGCAGCAAAAGCAGAGTACCTGGGCGAAATAGAAAACCGAAATGCTGTGCAGGTGTCACTGGTTGCACAAACGGCTGAACTATATTTCATACTTCGTGATTTGGATAATCGTTTGGCTATTGCTCAGCGGACACTGGTTTCAAGGAAAGAAAATACCCGTTTAATTACTGAGCGATTCAGCAAAGGTTATGTACCTGAGTTAGATCAGCTGCAGGCTGTTCAGCAGGAAGCAACCGTAGAGGCAAATATTCCTGAATTGAAAAGACTGATTGTTGAAGCTGAAAATGCGTTGCGGATCTTAATTGGTCAAAATCCTGGACCAATTGTAAGAGGATTGGAAAATAGTCAGCAAGACCTGGGACCAGAAATACCTGCCGGATTGCCTTCGCAGCTTTTATTAAGAAGGCCTGATATTCGGAGCGCTGAAAGATTGGTGGAAGCTCAGTTTAATTATGTGGGTGCATCCAAAGCAGCTATGTTTCCCAGTATTTCACTTACCGGAATTATTGGTGCTGCTTCGCCCGATTTAAGTACGATACTTACCAATAAAGGATTTTTTGCCGGTGCAACAGGTGGCATATTTGGACCACTGTTTGAATTTAATCGTAACCGTGCGCGAAAGAGAGAGCAGGAGTACCGGTTGATTGAAGTTACAAAAGCGTATGAGCAAACTGTTCTTACTGCTTTTACTGAAGTTGATAATTCATTATACGGATACAGGAGTTACAATGAACAGCTAACTATTTTGGACAGGCAGGTAACTGCTGCAAAAAAAGCACTTGAATTAACCAACGCACGATATGAATTCGGTTATACGTCTTACCTTGAAGTAATTATCCAGGAAGATAATTTGTACAATGCCGAAATACAGCGGTCATTTATCATACAGAAGAAACTTAATGCTGTTGTAAACCTCTATAAAAGTTTAGGTGGAGGTTGGTAAGCATTAAAACTTCAATTTTGATTTGATGATATTGAGTTTAGCTAAAACTTTTGTTGAAGTTTAAAGTGAACTTAGCCCTTTCAATTAGTCTTATTCCATTCTATTTTATGGGCATCAAGGTAATGATCAACTGCTGCGCCAATGGTTGGATGAAAACAATCTGCACCTAAAACAGGGAATAATTCAAAACGCTTTAGTTTGTCCTTAACCGGGTCTTTAAGTTCGGCAAAGTGTAATTCGATGTGTAAATCATCAAGCGCTTTTTTCAATTCAATAAGTACATCTGCCGATGTGATGTCAATGCTGGTTACAGGTTCTGCAGTAACAATTACTCTCTTAACCGGTGTTGGATTTGTGGATATTGCATTTAATACTTTATCCTGGAAGAGTTCAGCATTGGCAAAAAACAATGGTGCATCCCAGCGGAATAAAACCAGGCCGGGAATTAATGCTGCATGCGGGTATCGTTTGATATCATGAAAGCCTCTTATTCCTTCAACGCGACCCAGCACTGCAAAATGCGGTCGCCATCCATCCCATAAAAATTCAATTACTGCAATAACTATGGCTATACCTATTCCTGGTATTGCACCAAACACTGCAACACCTGCAAAGCAGGCAAATGATAGCCAGAATTCCCATTGCTGAATGCGAAAAATCCTGCGCAGGTCAGCAATTTCAAAAAGTCCGATTGCTGATGAAATTACCACTGCAGCTAAAGCAGATGAAGGCAGGTTCTTTAATAAGTCACCTCCGAATAATAATATGAATGAAACTGCTATTGCACCTACAACTCCTGTAAGTTGAGTTTTTGATCCCGATGCCTCGGCTACCGGTGTGCGTGATGAACTGCTGCTGATCGGAAAGCCCTGGAAAAGACCGGCAGCTAAATTAGCTGCGCCAAGGCCTACCATTTCCTGGTTGGGATTTACATAGGTTTTTGTTTTAACTGCATATATACGCGATAGCACACTGGTATCAGCAAATGCTACGAGTGCAACTGCACAACCACCAATAATAACCTCCTGTAAGTCAGACAAGCTAACTATTGGCAATTTAAAAGCGGGTAAACCTTGTGGTAATGCGCCCAAAACTTTTACTCCGTACATTTCATTCAGATTCATCAGGCCAGTTGCCAACGTTGCTAAAACTACTGCCAGCAAAATTCCGGGCATGCGTTTATAGCGCTTCACTACCATGATTATTAGGAAGGTAACAATGCCAATTATTAATGAGGCATAATTTGTTTCACCTTGAATTATTGCATTACCTATCTGGTAAAGGTTACGAAGCGGTCCACTGCTTTCTATTGAAATGCCAAGCATTTTGGGCAGCTGGCTAATAAGCACAGTAAGCGCAATGCCATTCATGTAACCATAGCGAATGGGTTTTGATAACAGCTCGGTTATAAATCCTAAACGGAAAATACCTGCCAGTATGCAAACCAGGCCTGATACAACAGCCATCATTGCTGCAAGTGATACTGCCTTTTCCGGATCGCCAGCTGACAATGGCAGTAGTACGGCAAGTATAATTGCAGCCAGCGATGAATCTGGCCCTAACACCATAATGCGACTGGGTCCGAATATAGCATAAGCCAGCAACGGAATTATTGTAGCATAAAGACCATATATACCGGGTACACCTGAAGCTTCTGCATATGCAATACCCACCGGTATCAGCATGGTAGTTAACACTAAACCTGCGGTAATATCACTAACCAGCCATGATGATTTATAACTTGCCAGGGTTTGCAACCCAGGTAACCACTTTTTCCATCCATTTTCAGATGAAGGAACATTTGCAACCGGTGTATTACTTTTCATTAAGCTAAATAACAGTGAAAATTAAATATGAGTAAACATAATAATTAGCTGCTAATGATAAGGTGAATAAACATGCCTGTTTATTAATATTACAATGCAGGCAGGAAATGTTTCTGTTTACATTTGCTGATAATGAAAATAAATGTAGGAAATCTCATTTTATAATTGATGTCTGAACGCCTATAATGTAAATGATAAAAAAATGGCTGCTGTTTTTTTTGGAGAAGTTGGTAACACAAAACGTAACATTGTTACATGAGCTTATATAATTAGCATCATTCGATCTATTTGGTGTCGTTATTACTCGTAATATTTAATTCTGCAAAAGGGCAGCTCAGCAACAGGAGCATCTTTTTAATCATTTAGCAAACAGTCGAATGAATGAGCAGGCAGCAATTGCAATGAATACATTTATTTATTGAACACCTGCATCAGTTCCTCTTTTTTCTTCGGCTTACTTCAAGAGTTTTTCCATCATTCATTTCACCTGGCCACCAACTCCTTTTATGTAACGTATCATATTAGCAAGGTTAATCATGTGGTTGTTGTGTATGCGAACGAACCCGAACCTGATAACAACTCTTCAAATTCTTTTAATGTGCGGGTTGCAATAATTTCCGCTTTATCTTTCATATGAAATACACAGTAATAATTAATGGCTTCGCACCATACGATGTCATCTGTTTTTACCATAATAAATCCATCGCTTGTAGAACACTTAACGAAGAGAGTTTATTTTGGATTCGAGGTTACCTACAAAATTATCATAGCGTGACGAGCTGTGCTTCATACTACGTTTTTCTATGGCACGCTCAATAGCTTCCTTGAGTTGTTCCAGATCAATGGGCTTAAGCAAGTAATCGAGTGCAGAGAATTTGATTGCTTTTATCGCATAATGGTCGTGAGCTGTTGTGAAGATGACATCGAAATTAATTTTGCCGATCTGGCGCAGCATCTCAAAACCAGTAAGCCCCGGCATTTCAATATCAAGAAATACGAGATCGGGATGACGTTTGTTTATCATTTCAATTCCCTCCTCGGCATTCTTGCATTCGGCAACTACTTCAATATGGTTGCCGCAATGTTTGTAACAACATGCGTAACTTTTCGCGTGCGCCTTCAACGTCTTCTATTATAATGCTTCGTAACATTTATTTATTAATTAAATTTCAATTGGTATTCTGATAATCACTTTTGTTCCTGATGCATTACCACTTTGATCAAACAAATCAAAAAATTCAATGCTGCTGTTTTCTTCAATTCTTGTTTTTAAAATATCCAACCGTTCGCTTGTTACTTCCAGTCCTTTGGATTCATAGCCCTCTGTCTTCTTTCTTTTAAGCTCCAGTGCTGCTTCGCGACCAATGCCATTATCTTCTATGGTACACTCAAGATTGTTTTCATTCATGTTGAAATGAACGCTTAGCTTTTTTGCTCCTTGCTTGGGTGCAAGACCATGACGGATTGCATTTTCAATAAACGGCTGTAATATCATCGGAGGTATTTCAACTTCATTCAGATCAATGTTATTCTCCACAGTTACAGTAAATTCAAAACCGTTTTCAATATTCAGCTGCTCTAATTCCACATATATTTTTAACCACTTGATTTCATTAGCAAGTGTAATGCTGTTTTGTTTCGATTGGTTTAAAATCTGTCGAATCAATTTTGCAAACTGGTTGAGATAATGTGATGCCTGTTCACTTTCTTTTTTCAGAATAAAATTATCAATTACATTAAGGCAATTGAAAATAAAATGAGGATTCATTTGCGATTGCAATGCAATGAGTCGCAGTTCCGTCATTTTTTTTGACGCTTCAGAAAGTTCCAGCTGTTTTTGCTCAGCCCTTTCGTGTTCAATGCTGGCAGCAATTTTCGATGCTGTGATAGAGGCAATTGTTTCTAAAACTGCAATGTGGTTTTTTGTGAAAAAATTTCTTCGTGGATGCTCCGAATCAATTACACCAATAACTTTTCCATCATTAATTATAGGAACAGCAAGTTCGGAAAGGCGGCTTTCATCATCGACAATGTAACGGCTGTCCTTTGAGGTATCGTTAACAACAATGGTTCTTCCTTGTTCAGCCACGGCACCGACTATTCCTCTCCCGACAGGAATTTCAATGGCATTAATAATGTTATAAGCATCAGGGTTTTTATCACCAAATGCAGCTTTCTGCACTAAAATATTGCGTTCACTATCGAGCAGATAAATTACACAATCAACCAAATCGGTTCTGTTGATGATGTTATGAGTAATATCCCACAAAATATTTTCAACCCGATTCTCCCTGATATTAGAGCTTGCGAAATATCCAATGGCCTTCGAAACTTCTTTTTTCCGCTGACGTAATCGCAACATCCTGATGTACCAGAATAAACTTACTGCAAAAGCCACTATGATTAATGACTTGAACCAAACCGTTTGAAAGAATACTTTATTGATGTGAATACTTACCGGGTTGTTGCAATTGTGCCAGATGCCGTCTTGCCCTTTTGCACGCACACGAAAAACATAACTTCCACCCGGAACATTTGTATAATAAGCAGTTTGTCGCTGCACGCACTCAATCCAATTTTCATTAAATCCTTCCAGCTTATATTCAAAAGTGATATTGTTGTTTTTAAGAAATGAAAAGGTTGAGAAACTGAATTCGAAATAATTCTGATTGTAGTTGAAATGATAGGTATGCTCCTTAACCGGAAAAATAAAAACAGAATCTGACGAACGGAATTCCGAAATATTTACGGGATCCAATTCACTTCTTGTTACCCGGTTATCAGGATTGAAAATGATAAAACTGTTATAGCTCTCGGATAATATTTTTCCATCCGGCATCAGAAATAAGCCATTAGTGTAATTAAAGTTATTCCGAGCATGATTGACAGAAAAATTTGAAGCTTTTTTTGTTGTTAAATCGAAAATTGAAAACTGATCATAAAATTTCAGCCATAGTTCGTTGCCGTTTTTTATTATGGGGCCGTAAATCTGGTGCGACAACCCGCTTTCATTTAAATAACTTCTAAACGTTCCTTTTTCCAAATTAAATTCTGTTAAACCTAAATCAGTATTTATCACCCAGAAATTTTTGTCATTATCTTCTATTGGAACTGCATTTGAGCTTTTTGGAAATCCTTTTATTTTTTTTGTGAAAATTTTTTCGAATTCGTTTGCTTGCCTGTTAAATTTCACAAGATGCTCGGCACCACAAACAATGTAGGTGTTGCGTGAGTGATCTTCATAAAATCCCACGACCCAATCAACCGGTACACAACCAGGTTTAGTACTGTCAATCAGAAACCGCTTGAATTCTTTGGTTATAATATTATAGCAATACACATTTTTCAAAAAATCGGTGAACCAAAGTTCGTTGTATGAGTTGAGCATCATTCTTTTGAAAGCGCGATTCATGAAAAAAGAATCGGTGGGACAATGCGCATCGTACTCAAATGAACTGTCGCTTACATTATAGGTGAGAATCCCGTCAGTTGTTCCAAAAAATAATTTGTCTCTGGAAGCTGCTCCGCTCCACACTTTCTTACGTTGATTATTGGTCCCTTTGCGATTAATATAACCGTAATCGGTAAAGGTTCCGCTGGCCACATTGTACTTTAATATTGAATTGTATGATGGTGCCATCCAGATATTATTCTGGCTGTCGCAGCATAAAATCATGCTGGCGTAATAATCGGTTTTGCGATCAACACCTTCCGGAAGTTTGATTATTGAAAAGAAGTTACGCTGGTAATTTGTAAAACTTATACCATTCATGGTGCCGAGATAAATGGTGCTGTCATCTTCCTGGTAAGCGGACCAGAAAAAATCTGTTGAAATAGAATAGTAATCTCCAGGATTATATTTGAGTGAATAATCATTTCCGGCACTGTCTTCAAAAACCATTTTATATTGCCATGTGCTTATCCATTTATTGTTTTGCTTATCAACAAAAATTGTTGCAAGCTCAAGATTGGTATTGAACCATGCCTTGGTTGATTTCCGTGAAACTGATTTTGTTTTTATATCATAAGTCACGAGTTCCTGAGTTGTAACATCATTAAAGATAAGGCAGTGGTTATTGTCAAGTGCAAATGCTTCGCAATTGTGATCATTTAGAATTGGAATGTTTAATGGATTAAAATCCTTTGAATAAAATGTGTGTGATCTTAAATCGAAAAACCTGATACCCGTATTTACTCCACACCATATTCCGTTAAGAATCGTATCCTCAACAAAACAGTTTTTGTAGATATAGTTTCCGTTAAGCGCTCCGGTCGATTTATTTTCATAATAGCCGATGAATTTGTTTTGTGTTTCATCATAGATGTAAATACCAAATTCATAAGAAGCTACAATTTCACCACTTTTTGTACTTAAGAGTTCGTAATAGGCCCCGCCACCTTCCTGACCTGTGACTTCATTTTTAAATCGGTATGTTTCAAATCGCTTGCCATTGAATTTGCTTACACCGTTCGAAGTTGAACACCAGATATTTCCTTTTCGGTCTTCACAAATTGATTCGATTACGTTCGATTGTAAACTCAGTGAATCACCGGGATTTACATTCCACATTAGAAAATGACTGCCGTCAAAGCAATTCAATCCATTGAAAGTTCCGATCCACAAGTAGCCGTTATGATCTTTGTAAATGCAGTTGATTAATCCACTCGATAAGCCCTGGTCAGTATTAAGATGGCGGAAATAAAATTTATGCTCAGGGAGTTGCGCAAACAATAATTCAGTATTCAGCATAATTGCCATCATTAAGATAACCCGGTTTGCTATGTTGAATTTAAAGCGCACTAATAATTGCTATTTGAGGGCAAGATAAAAAGAATGAAAACACAGTTCAGGTAGCGAAGCCAAACGCTTTTAATAATTATAGTGGATAATTTCATTTTATGAAAACAGTTTGGGCGCATTTATATTTTTCAATTTAAAAAAGGAAATGAGCACACGCCAGGCGATGCTCACTCCTTCGTTATAAAATTAATTTCTATTTAATACATGATACTTTTTTTGTTGCGATAACATTGCCATCCGAAATAACCTGTATGACGTATGTTCCCGATTGCAGCGATGACGCATCGATGGATGTTTGAATCAAACCTTTAGAATCAATTGGATTTGAAATCATTTCTTTTCCTTCAATTGTAAAAAGCTTTACAACTGCATTAGCCTGATTTTCGCTTATGAAAAAACTAATGTTAAGTTCATTGCTGAATGGATTTGGATTTGCCTGTAACAAACTATTTGAAAACGAATTGCCATCAATCATTTTATTGGTTTGATTTGTTAAGCCCAAATGCTTTTTAATTTGTTCAATTTCATTACGGAGTTCTTCGTTTTCGCTTTTAAGACTTTCATTCGACTGTGATAATTCCTGAACGGATTTTATAAGCGGCATTATCAATTCATCATAGCGTATTCCGTATAAGTCGTTCTCATTTTTCGGAACATCCACACCACTAAAGTCATAACCAATTTCTTTGGCAGCCTTCTCAACGTCCTGTGCAATTAATCCTGTAAAAACAATTTTTGATTTTTCGGCACATGCTTTTTTATTTAATTCCTTTTGTTCATTACTCATTAAGCTATCGTTGCCTTCATTCAAAAAATTTGAAGCTTTATTCACATCATAATTATAGGTAACCGGTTTTAGCTTGTTAATGAATTCAAGCCCTGGCACATTTTCTCTAATATTCTTTTTCATTCTTCCATCGCTCAAAGTAGTCCATGCAACCTGCCCGCCAATTGATGTAACAGAAGAATTACCAATGCGTACTTGATTCGAAGCTGTGATACGCGCGAGATACCCCAGCGCTGTACTGTTGCTTCTGCCGGTCGAATTATTGTTGTCGGCATCGTAACCAACAAAAGAACATGCGGTATTGCTTGTAGCAACATTTCCTGAAAGAGTTCCTATTGCAACATTTGAGTTGCCAGCTGTGTTTGAAGATAAAGACCCATTACCTAATGCAATGTTATTGTTACCGTTTACATTATTCAACATTGAGTTTAATCCTATTGCTGTGTTGGACGACCCCGAAAGATTATGCTGTAATGCATAAGCACCTAAAGCTGCATTATTATTACCTGTTTCATTCTCATGCAAACTCCAATCACCAAATGAAGAATTTCCATCTCCGGTTGTATTTAACCATAGCGCCTGAAAACCACAAGCAGTATTATGGCTTCCGCTTGTATTAATATTAAGCGATGCATGGCCTATTGCAACATTTTCGAATCCCAAATCATTGGACCCCAATGCATAAGCTCCAATAGCCAGGTTATAATTGCCGTTAGTATTTTCTGACAATGTATTGCTTCCGATTGCAATGTTTCCATTGCCGCTTATGTTTTGTTTCAACGATTCGAAACCGATAGCAATATTGCTGTAACCGGTCGTGTTAAATTTAAGCGCAGTTGAGCCCATTGCAACATTGTTATAACCCGAGGTTGTCGAAAGCATTGCCTGATTACCTATTGCAGTGTTATCATTGCCATTGCTGTTATATAACATTGTGCCAAATCCGATTGCTGTATTATTAACACCGCTGGTGTTCGAAATAAGTGAGTACGTTCCGACTGCTGTGCTGTTACTGCCTGTAGTATTACTGCGTAGCGACTTGGTTCCCAGGGCAACATTATTGCTCCCCGAAATATTATCGTGCAGCGATTCAAAACCTACTGCTGTGTTATCGTTTCCATTTGCATTGGAATACAAACTGAAGGTACCCAATGCAGTGTTTTCATTACCCGCGCTATTATTAATCAATGATGATTCGCCTACTGCCGTATTTTTGCTTCCGGTTTCATTTTTGTTTAGGGAATAACTGCCTATTGCCGTATTATTATTTCCTACGGTGTTTGAATTTAAAGTTTGATATCCGATAGCTGTATTATCTTCTCCGGTTGAATTGGTGAATAATGCTTCATTACCTATTGCTACATTTTCATTTCCGGTGAGGTTGTTGGCAAGCGAGCTTGTCCCTACAGCCACATTATTTTGTCCGGTTGTATTACCGGATAATGAATAAGCGCCAAATGCAGCATTCGAATTTCCATACGTATTACTGTACAAGGCGTTTTTGCCAAATGCACAATTTGAAGATGCATCGATGTTATGATTTAAAGCATAAGCACCGGTTGCAGTGTTATCTGACCCGGTTGAATTACTGAGCATGCTTGCCATGCCTGTTGATGTATTAAAATTACCGTTAACGTTTGAGTACAAAGCATTGAATCCCAAGGCAGTGTTTGACGCACCAACAGTGTTATTCTTCAGAGTTCGAACTCCGACTGCAACATTATCGCCACCGCTTATGTTGGAAATCATTGCCGCATGTCCGATGGCAGTATTATATACACCTGATGTGCTGCTCATCAGCACCGAATCTCCAATTGCAATTGAACCGCTCATACCAGTACTTGTTTGCATGGCTGATTTCCCCATTGCTATATTGGACACCCCGGTGGAATTATTGCTTCCTGCGTTTAGTCCTATAAAAATGTTGTCGTTCAAACCGCGGATTTGGTTTGTTGATATAGCTTTCCAAACGGAACCGGTGTAATAATAAAAACCTGCTGTATTGGTGGTTTGATAAATGAGCAAGCCCTCAACAGGAGATACTATCGCATCTCGTTGTGCTTTTGTCATTCGCGGTATTAGCATCCCTTTTGTTGTAGACTTTACTTCAAGAATGCTTGATGCATCGGGTGAAGAAGTACCAATGCCAACGCTGCCTGATGAAGGTAACGCGTTTTGAGCATGTGTTGAGGAAGTAAAGAGTAATGCCGTTCCTAAAATAATTAAGGCAATTGATGTTCTGATTATGATATTAATTTTCATTTTTTTAATTTTTTTAAATGTTTATTTTGAATTAATGCTGCAAATGAGCAGAGCAGGGTCACTTAAAAAAATGTACAATCAGAAAGTGGTCGGATTTTTTAAGCAGACGGCAGTCTTTTTAAGCCGTTGTTGGAGACCCTACGACAATAAGAGTTGGTCTGCATGGTAATCCCCAATTATTGCCTATATAATATAACATAAGGAATTCTGTGGTGTTATAATTTATTATTATTGTAAATAAATCTTAGCAAGAGCTTACAGGTAAATTTTATAACACCAGTTCAATTCAGTTGATGGGGTACTCTGACAATATCCAAAATGATCATTAAAAAATTATATCCTCCGATCTTTTCAGTATTGTTATTGCTCATAGTTTTTAATTCCGTTAAAGGGCAGCTAACAGCATACTCACTTAAAGAAAATGAGCAACCGAAAACGGGCTCTGCTATGATACAGGATAAATCCGGGAGCGTTTGGTTCTGTACTACTAAAGAAGGAGTATATCGCTATGACGGAAAATCGTTTACTCATTTTGGTTTAAAGGAAATCACGAATTGGGTGTTTTATATGACGGAAGATAAAGCAGGTAATCTTTGGTTCAGCTATGGAATCAATGGTGGGGTGACCTGTTACGATGGAAAAACCATTAAGAACTTCAATAATGAAAATGGACTCTGTTATAAAACGATTTGGTGTCTTACAGCAGACAGAGAAGGTAATATTTGGTTTATGAACAGAGATAAGAGTTTGTGCAGTTATAATGGAAAAATCTTTAGAAGTATAACAGAATAAAGATAGCTGTAACTATCCAGGGATGTATAGAAGAAAATAATATAAATCAAAAAATCATTATGTCATAATCATCATAAAACAAAATCAAAATAAGCAGCAACTACCAATATTAAAATTGAAATGAACATCAAAGAAGAAATCAAAAATTATATTAGCCAACAACCTGATGAAAAGCGCACCGACATGCAGGCATTGCACAATATTATTTTGCAAATAAAGCCCAGATGTAAATTATGGTTTATGGATGGTAAAAACAGTGAAAACAAAATTGTATCTAATCCTAATATCGGATATGGATTTTATACCATAAAATACGCTGATGGAAAAATAAGAGATTTTTACCAAATAGGGTTGAGTGCAAACAAAACCGGTATCTCCGTTTATATCCTTGGCATTGAAGATAATACCTTCCTTGCAAGGATGTATGGAAAAAAACTTGGCAAGGCAAGCGTTACAGGTTATTGCATTAAGTTTAAGAATTTAAAAGATATAAACAAAGATATACTTGAAGAAGCTATTCGATATGGCCTAAACAGCTTAAATGGATCAGTCATCGCTAAGTGAAACTGAGCATTAAATTGCTAACTAAAAGAAGGCGAATACGTATCCACATTCCTTTCTGTGCATTACGCATAGAGTAAGTGTAAGGTTATTACAATCCAAACCTGTATTGCAATCCTCCCAGAAACTGTGTGCGACTTCCTAAGAAACCATATTCAGCACGAATCATAATATGTTTGTTAAACTGATATTGTGAACCAATAATAAAGTTCCATGCATCTTTAACCTTTTTATCCATTGAATATTGAACGGAAGAATTGGAAACTTTATTGAGAGCGGCATCTCCGGCATTTAAAATTTCTCCGGCCCTGGCTAATGCAGCATTTGCTGATTCATACTTAGCTTTGTTAACAGGATTGTTCTGTTGCTGTGGTGTCAGACCATTCCACCAGTCATCTACCTGCTGCTGAGCATCTCCTACCTTAATTATTCCCTGGTCAATTTTGGCATTCAATTCACCACTTCCTTCGGGAAATACTTCAGAAATTTCAAGAGAGCCATCTGTTCCGCTTCTGATGCCAACGCGAAAACCACCAACCCATACTGCAATTGTACTTTCTTTTTTAAGTTTAAAACTTTTACCAAATCGAGGGCCAAATACAAAGGACAAGGCTGGTTTGCTTAGCTGAGGAACATCGGTCCAGGCAACATTCATATCAAGTGCCATAAAACCTCCGCCCACTCCAATGGTTGGAGTGATGCCAAGACCAAATGTGGTTGATTTAAAATCAACTTTGGTACCAGTTGTTAAAATCTCTTTTTCTGTACCGGTTGAATCAGGAACCCATATGCCAAATTTTACATCTGTTGATGCCTGTGCCTGACCTAAGATACCATACACATTTAAAAACGGAAACAGCCATACATCAGGTCTGAATGTAAATGCAGAAGCTAAAGCCTTTGTTTCATCAAAGCGAACAATTCCATCCAGGTTATACTGAGGACCATTATTGAATCCTACATTAAGATTATTTATTATAATAGAACTTTCTGAAGTTATATATTGAACACTTAAGCCGGCAGAATAGGGAAGACTATAACCTTTGCTTGTGGCCCTTTGCCCCCAAATTGGCAGTGCATACGGATATTCTGTAACTTTAAGACTGTCAGCCAGCTCAAGATTTTTTTTTCCAACTTCTTTATTTGTAAAAACCTGGGCTTTTGTGTTAGTAAAAAACAATGAAACTATAATAGCACATAATATGATTTTATTTTTCATAATAACTTATTGGCTTTAATACGGAACAAATGTATTTTAAAACCTATATGGTTCAAATGATAATTGAAATGATTAAAGACGGGCCTATAGCATGGTTAAAATGCCGCCAGTTACTTTTTCAAAACAACCACTCTTGTAAATGTTAGTTGCTTTTTCAAATCGCAGATCGCAAACAGGTAAAGGCCATTGCCATAAGCAGATAAATCCACGCTGCGGCAATAATGTTTTGCAAAAATACGTTGGCCAAAAACATTATAAACATCCACCTTAGTGTAAGCAATGTTTTCATAAAACAATTCCACTTTTGATTCTGTTGGATTTGGATACAGCAATAAACCATCTTCATTTTGCAGATCATGCACACCTGTATTAATAATTGAATCGCCATACACTTCGCTGATGTCAGGAACTACAACATTTGATCCTGGAAACCATTGTGCAGTTCCATATTCATAAGCGCCTTAATCAGGTGCAGCGCCCGTATAACCTGTAGTTATACCCGGTATATCCACTCCGTAATCTATTGCAGGCGATGGTGCAGTAAGTGTAAAATCAAAAGCACCTGCATTTGTAAATTGCGGATTGGCCGAAACCAGGTTGTTGCTGAAAGTTGTTCCCAGGCTCCATGCCTTGTTTGACAAATTAATTTTGTGCCGTTGTTGGAACCTATCTGCCGACAGGCAGGTCCCTTCCAACAACCTGATATGAGTGAGATCCACATCGCTGCCGCAAGCATGTTGAATGTGGTAGTTGGTGGACTAACGTTATAAAATTTACATTAGTAGCGGATATTTAATCGCTACCGGTAACTCTGTGACGACACTTCAAAATATTATGAAACGAACTGGTAAATTGAATATAGTTATCATCATAAGCATCTTAATAGTTTTGACTTCCTGCAATGGGCAGACTAATACCCAACCTATTTTTTCAGTAAAGCAAAATGAAAGTCACATAACCGGAGACACAGTAAACCAACTCAGTAACAACATAATGGTTATTTACCATGATAAGAAAAACAGGTACTGGTTTGGTAGTTGGCAGGACGGACTATTTAAATATGACGGAAAATCAAACATACATTTTACCACAAAGCAAGGTTTGCTTAACAATAGAGTTGAAGAAATTAAGGAAGATAATTTTGGAAACGTATTTATAAATACAAGGGCTGGCCTGTGCAAGTATGATGGTAAGCAAATAGTTGCTGTTACGGAGACTTTACCATTAATGTCAAACTGGAATCTTCAACCTGGCGACCTTTGGTTTAAGAGTACAAAACCAGGGCATGTTTGTCGCTATGACGGAAAATCGTTAATGACTCTTGAAGTTCCTAAGAGTAAAATTGGTGAAGATTATCTGGCTAAGAACCCTGACACATTTGACCCATATGGTGTATATTGTATTTATAAAGATAGCAAAGGAAATATCTGGTTTGGTACCTCATTGATGGGAGCATTCAGATACAACGGGAAATCGTTTGACTGGATTTCCGAACCAGATGTGACGGAAATGCACAATGGTCCGGCCAACGGTGTTCGTTCAATCATTGAATACAAAGACGTATATTTTTGGTTCAATTATTAATATCGCTACAAATTTTTTGACAGCGCTGCAACCGGAGGTAATTCATTTTAAAATCGACAAAAAATTATTGGTAATTTAGATGGTAAGAACGACAGTAACTTGAAAGAGTATTTATCAATTGCTAAAGATAACCATGACAATTTATGATAGCTACTTATCAAAATGGTGTTTGGAAATATGATGGCAATAAAGTCAAGCATTATTCTGTTCAGGTAAATGGTAAAGACATCAATTTATTTTATATCTATAAGGATAATAACGGAGATATTTGGCTTGGCACACACGAAAACGGAGTATGGAAACTAAACGGAGAAACATTTGACAGGTTTAAACCATGACGGACGAAACTATATCTACCGATATAATGAATCTTGAGTCAGGCGGACTGAGGTGCAAAATTAAAGTCGAGTGTTGCTATGAAATATCTGCACAACTTGACATTGAGGTGCTCTGAAATTGCCAACTGCGGCAACACGATAGCTGTTATCGGCAATAACAGAACGATAACTACTTTAGACAAATAAAAATAAATCAAACATTATGGCACAATTACCAATTATCGTTATCCTTATCTTATTATTTATTTCAGGATTAAGAATAGCACAGGAATATCAACGGGCAATCGTTTTTCGGCTTGGTCGTTTTCAGTCAGTTAAAGGCCCCGGGCTTTACTGGCTTATTCCATTCATTGACAGACAGCAAAAAGTAGATATAAGAACTAAGACTGTGGACTTAGAACAACAAGAAACTATAACGAAAGATAGTGTTACTATAAAGGTCAATGCAGTTCTCTGGTTTAAAATCATTCATCCCGAAAATTCTATAATTAAAGTTGCCGACTATAATAAAGCCGTTTATCAGTTTTCCGTGTCAGCGTTGCGGAACATTATAGGGCAGCATTCACTGGATGAGGTTTTGAGGGAAAGGGAGCAAATTAATACTACACTTCAAAAAATAGTTGACACCACAACTGAACCTTGGGGAGTTAAAATTGAAATGGTGGAGATGAAGGATGTTGAAATACCTGAAGGAATGCAAAGAGCTATGGCGAGAGAGGCTGAGGCAATCAGGGAAAAACGGGCAAGGATTGTAAAAGCAGAAGCAGAGTTAGATGCTTCAATTAAATTAACTCAAGGTGCGAAACAAATGGAAGACAGTCCCATTGCACTTGAATTAAGAAGAATGCAAATGCTCTCAGAAATTGGTATTGATAATAATACAACTACTATTGTTCTTGTGCCCTCTGATTTTACAAATGCGGCAAAGAGCTTTACTGAATTTGTAAATAAAAAGAAACTTGATGCATAAGCCACATTTCGCTAAGAAGGAAATTGCAATGTGTGTGGTTTTATGCTCTGCATATAGTTTAATGGTAGCCGAAAATTTTGTGATTCGCATTAACATATGTTTTGAAAATACCGGCTGTCGCAAAAACTGCAAATCGTTATTAGCTTTGTTAAATCATTGCAACAGATAACTAAAAATAAAAAGTCAATTCATTCCGGTATTTATCGGGAAGCCATCAGAATAATTTTAAAAAATTGGAAGTATGAAAAAGTTACAATTCAAAATTAGCATCAATGCACCTGTAACCAGGATTTATGATTTAATGCTTGGCTCCAGCAATAAATCTACTTATGAGCAATGGACTTCGTTGTTTAACCCGACTTCTACTTATGAAGGAAGCTGGAACAAGGGAAATAAAATTCTATTTATTGGAGTAGATGAAAAGGGGGAAAAGGGAGGTATGGTTTCCAGGATAGCTGAAAACATTCCCAACCGATTTGTTTCTATTCAACATTACGGACTTGTTAAAGCCGGTAACGAAATAACAGAAGGGCCCGAAGTGGAAAAATGGGCAAACGGATTTGAAAACTATTCTTTCGAAGAAAGCAACGGTACTACAACTGTTACTGTTGATTTGGACATGGCTGAAGAATTTTTAGATTATATGAACCAGACTTACCCAAAAGCGCTCGCTAAGCTGAAAGAGATTTGTGAGAAATAACAGTTCAGCAATATCTTTAAAATATCAAGAAACAAACACACCTTGTAAATAAAGTATTATGAATTTGGATTTTAAAAACTATAACAAGCCTGGTGCATTTCCCGAATATTTTACAATCAGCGGAAAGATTAGGAAAGGGGAATTTAAAAAAACATTGAATTACGACAATGTTTATGATCACGATGAACCAACATATGAAATATCATTTGATTATTGCTTCGAGTTCATTTACAGGAATAAAATTTCGGGTACAGCTTATGTTTACCGCGGAGGTTTTTATATAGAGTACGCAAAACCCTTTGGCGGCACCTATAAGTCGTCTCATTGTAACCATTTTTCAATGCCAATGTGCCAGCACTTCACTAATGAGGGATATTTTACACAGTTTTTTATTGACAGAATTTCTGAAGTTTTAGAGGATAATTATTCTTACTTAATTAAAGATGAAATTGAAACTTCAATCCATTATTTAAACCAAAGAAAAGGTCGTTAGTTTTTATTTTGAACAAAATAAAAATTATAATCTATGAGGTTATATGCTATGAAATTCTTAATTGAAAAAGAACTCTGCAAAACTAATGAGTAATCTTTTAGCAGAAAATGTTGAACAAATTCTTAGATGAATCCTGGTACCTGATCGTATACTTCTGCACCCTCCTTTTTTTATTGATATAAAACGGCCTTGCCATCTATGGCATAGTACACTTACAATTTTAATTACAACTTCCAATTGTGGTACACTATGCTAATTCATTCCTGAGAAACATAATCTTTCAAACTGAGAATTATCAATATGGAATTTGATATCCGTCATCAATGCAATTAAATGCCGCTGTAACTTTGCCATAGCCTGTTGCAGGCTTCATTATGAAAACTCCGTTTACTGTAGAGCAATTTTTAGATACCTTTAAAATTTACAACGAGGCTGTATACCCGATGCAGCTTGTTTTTTACCTGCTAAGCATATTGGCTATCTACTACGTATTTAAACCCACTGCGCAATCGGGAATAATTATTGGCGCATTGCTTTCTTTTTACTGGCTATGGATGGGCGTAGTTTACCACCTGCTTTATTTTACGGTGATCAACAAGGCAGCTTATTTATTCGGAATCGTATTTATTATCCAGGGTATTTTGTTTTTAATGTATGGTGTATTTATGCCTAAGTTTTCATTTGTATTTCGTACTGATGTTTATGGAATTACCGGGCTTATGCTGGTGCTCTATGCAATGATTATCTATCCGCTTATTGGCTTATTCATCGGTCATGTTTATCCTTATTCACCAACCCTTGGGCTTCCTTGTCCTACTACGATACTTACCTTCGGATTATTATTGTTAACTGACAGAAAGTTCCCGGTTATTTTTCTTGTAATTCCTTTCCTGTGGTCAATTATTGGCTTTACGGCTGCATTTAATTTTGGCATTTGGGAAGACACCATGTTGTTAGTAGCTGGTATAGTCAGTGTGTTATTGATTGTAATTAAAAATAAAAAAAGCAGTAAGGCATGAAATCAATTTTCTCCACCTACTTGCAAACGATTTACAGGCCTCTAAAAACTTTTGAGGAAATAGCCTCTCATAATAATCCGCTTAAGCTTAGCCTGGTATACATTTCAATTCCAATTGTGTGTTATACCCTTATGTATATTTTCCTGGTGATTGCCAATGGAGCGCCATCAAGCTTAACACCGTGGCTAAATATTTCTAAGGAAAATTATTATTCAGTTAACCGTTTTTTGCTGGCACCAAGTATGCTCATTTGCTGGTTTACAGCCACTTCTTTTATTTATGTAACAAGCCGTTTACTGGGAGGTACAGGCACCTATGAGCATACGCTTGTTGCAATAGCTTTAAGTATAAGTATTGCCATGTGGGGCGGGTTAATACATGACTTACCAATGAGTTTCTTAAGCGCTGTTGGAATAATCAATGCTAGCCAGCACGAAATTGATATGAATACGCCAACGGTTTTCAGAACTATATTATGGACATGTTATTCCATTTATTTTTTGGGCTTTATTATTTTGTTTCCAATGTCAGTTAGAGCAGTTCATAAATTAAACTGGTTGAAGAGCATACTGATTGGTATTTTGGCATTTGTTATTTTTCAAACACTTTTTTTAGTATTCAACAGATGATGGGAAGCATCTCACTATCAGCATTACTGGTTGGGGCAATACTTTTTTATTTTTTTATCTTGAGACCATGGCAATTAAGCTGGGGAGCTGCGAGTGAAGAAGTTGCCTTGCAGTTGCCGGGCGATCAAATTGTATCTCATCCTGATTTTAATGCAACCCGCGGAATTACTATTCGCTCATCGCCTGAACTGATTTGGCGATGGATTATTCAGATAGGCAGCAAGCGTGCAGGCTGGTATAGTATTGACTGGATTGACAATGCAGGCATAAGAAGTGCAGATGAGATTATACCAGAGTTTCAAAAAATTGAAACAGGACAATTTATTCCATTTACACCTGACCAGAAAAATGGTATGTGGGTAATGGAATTTAAAGAAAACGATTACATCCTTTGGACAGACAAAGAAAAAAATGCAACATGGCTTTGGAAGATCATTCCAGCAGATGAACAAAATTCGAGATTACTAACAAGACTAAGAACAAAATACAACTGGAAAGGTATTTGGATAATTTACTACATGCTATATGATGCAGGAGATATCATAATGATGAGTAAATGCATGAAGGGAATAAAACGCAGAGCGGAAAGAGAATTCAAGCTGAACGCGGCAGCAGGTTATTAGATTGTTTAGTTTTACAATACCGGATTATAAAATTCAGATGGATATTTTTTTTGATAACATCTTAAGCTAATATTTACAAAATGGATAACGACCAAAATTTCTGGAAAGAACGGGTAAAAGAAGCTGCCGTACTTGACCCTGTGGACCGAAGCGCTGAAGTACTGTTCGGTTTAATCATGGTGCTTACCTTTACTGGTGCCATAAGTGCAAGTACAGATAATAGGGAAGATGTACGTGAACTATTATGGGCTGCACTTAGCTGCAACGTAGCGTGGGGACTTGTTGATGCTATTATGTACCTGATGAGTGTAGCAATTGAACGCGGGCACTCCATCACTATAATCAAAAAAATATATGCAACTACTGACAATGTGGAAGCCGGAAAAATTCTGAAAGAGGAAATTCCTCCGACTATAGCAGAACTGATGTCTGACAATGAAATGACTGAACTGAGCATTCGGTTAAAAAAAATACCGGAACCCTCCAAAAAAAATGTCATAACGTTTCCTGATGTAGTAGCTGCTTTTCAGATTTTCATGCTTGTTTTCCTGTGCACTTTTCCTGTTGCAATTCCCTTTGGAATTTTTGATGATCTTAATATGGCTATGCGCGCATCCAATGGAGTAGCATTGTTCCTGTTATTTACCGGTGGATTTGTACTCGGAAAATATGCAGGGTTCAGGCGCGGAACTACTGCTATACTCTACACATTGATTGGTGTAGCATTGGTAGCATTAACTATGGCTTTGGGCGGATAAAATTGTACAAGACTGAATTTAGCAAAAAATGAAAAAACTTTTTCTGATACCATTAATGCTGATTGCAAGTTGTACATTAACTAAGGCACAGAAGGATACAGCCAGCTTAAATCCATGGAGCTTTAATGCCGATGCCAACTTTTATTTTATTCCTGATGATTTTTTTGTGTTGCCTGTATTTAAAGCAGATAAAAACAAGCTGCACCTGGAAGCACGTTATAACTACGAGGATAGAGAAACCTTTTCAGCCTGGGCAGGATATAATTTTATGGGTGGAAATAAACTGGAATATACTATATAACACCCATGCTGGGTGGAGTGGTGGGATTAACGAACGGTGCAGCTACCGGTCTTGAATTTACATTCACTTATAAAAAACTGGAAGTATACAGTGAGTTAGAATACCTCTTTGATTTTGAATCGAAGGAAAATGATTTTTATTACCAGTGGACTGACATCACCTTTTCACCAAAAGAATGGATATGGGTGGGCATTAGCGGGCAGCGCACCAGGCTTTATCAAACAAAGGTTGATATACAACGAGGCTTGCTGGTAGGCGGTGGGTATAAGAGTTTTGAATTAACGGGATATTTATACAACCTTGGTTTTGATGATCCTTTTATTTTGTTGACGCTTTCAGCATACTTTTAATTGATTTAGAAATCTGAAAGTTTGAAGCAGTTGCAAATTGATTAATTTCTTTTCACTATTCCTATGCGTTATGCTATCGGGATTTATTTATACTTTTCACTCATGGTCTGGAATATCATAATTATAGGTTAGCTTCAAGCATTAGTTTAGCCGACATACTTGACCATCCATGCTGAAAATGATAAACGTTATATGTTCGCATCACCTTGTTTTAAACAAGAGAAAATTAAATTGAATTATGAATCAATGTAAAAATTGTGGTTACGAAATACATGATTTGTATTGCAGTCATTGTGGTCAGAAGTCAAATCCTGAGCGGATAACCATTTTTTATATCTGGCATGAACTCCTTCATTTTATAACCCACATGGAAAGAGGATTTTTCTTCACCTCTTTTAAAATGATTGTTGCACCTGGCCAGACGGTAAAAGATTTCATTGAAGGAAAGCGAAAAAATTACCAGGCTCCTGTTTCGTACTTTTTAATCTGGACAACTGTTTATATTCTTCTGCTATACTGGATAGAAAAATTATTTGGGGTAAATGTGGTGATTGATTATAAAGAATATTTCGGCCCGGCAACCACAACAAAATTTGCAATAAGCCATCTTAGTTTTGTGCTTACCATGGTAATTCCATTTAATGCATTGTATCTTTATCTGCTTTTAGCCAAAGGCAGGTATAACTACATGGAATGTATTGTTGCTGCCATTTATGCTTTGGGAACAGTAATACTGTTTCAGTTTGTTTTTGCTATTGCAGCTTTACTTATTTATGCCATCAGTCATACGGCAGTTGATTTAAGAATTTCCGATTCGCTTAAAATTCTTTATATCTCCTGGTTCATTATCAGTTTTATAAAATTGTTCCCGGTAACAGCAAAACTACTCAGGGTTTTGCTGTTTATTATTCTTGCATTCGGCACATTCACATTATGGCGATTATACGGTTTCCCTCAATTTATAAACTGGTTCATGTAAGCATGCAATAATCGCATTACTATTAAAACAATCAGCATTCAGAATAAAACTCAGATTAAAAAAAATTACATTTGATTAAATCAATATCCGTATGAAAGCACCGGGAAAAACTGTTAATGAAATATTAATCAACCAGCCGCCTGACCGCGTGGTGCCGTTTAATAAGCTGCATGATGCCATTGTAAAAAATCTTCCAAAAGGTTTTGAACCTGCCATAAGTTATGGCGGACTCGGTTATGTTGTTCCGCATAAAATCTATCCTGCAGGTTACCATTGCAAGCCCGAAGAGCCGCTGCCTTTTGCAGGCATTGCATCACAAAAAGGATCAATTAACTTTTACCATATGGGTATTTATGCCGAACCAAAATTATTGCAATGGTTCGTTAGTGAATATCCAAAACATTGCAAACAAAAACTGGATATGGGTAAGAGCTGCATCCGGTTTAAAAAGCTGGATGACATTCCTTATAAACTCATTGGTGAATTAATGAAAAAGATGAGCGTAAAGGACTGGATAAATACCTATGAGAAAAACATGCTTCCTCAATCAATGAAGAAGAAGTAATTGCAGCTGTTTATGAGCTGCAGGCAGCATTGTTCTAAATTGTCAAACAGCCACTAATGTCTTTATTTGATTATAAATAACCATCAGCCCTAACGCTACCTGGATAACTCCAAGAATAGCACCCAGCAAACCAAGAATTAAAGCAAGTGGTTTAAATATATATCTTGTCAGAAGCATTACAACCAGGTTTAAAACCATAATTCCGAGAACCACACCTGCAACGGTTAGCTTGGTATTTAAATCGGGAGCAATAGAAAGAAAAACTATTACTGCAGCTATTCCATAGGGTGTAACTATTGATGGAAATGCAAGCGGATTCATTGCCATATTAATTGTAGGGCTATCCTCAAATTTCATTTCTGCTGCATGAGGTTCAAACTGTTTTATCACATTTAGCAATGCTACCAGGAAAAGAATAATGCCACCTGATAAAGCAAGTATTGGCACAGGAATGCCGTAATTGCTTAAAATCCGTTGACCCAATAAGCCGGCTATAAGGAGTGCCACAGTGGAATACAGCGTTGCCAGGTAAGCAATTTTCCGGCTGAATGCCGGTGTTGCGTTCCCGGTAATTTTTGCAAACGGAACCACAATTTTAAAAGGACCCAGCATCAGGAATAGAAATGCAAAAATCTGCATTTTAAATGACATGACTTTTTGATTTTATAAAATACAGGCAGAGATTTTTCTTTAAACCAATTTGCAATTTAAATTGAAGTATCGCAACTCATTATGATAATTGATACAATAGACAGTGATATTTATCATAATTATCACCAACATTTATTAAAAATCTTGCACAATAAATTTTAGCTTAAATTAAAAATGTCATTTTTGAAGATATTAAATTTCAATATATGAAACATAAACCGAATTTAGCTTCATTGCTTATAACGGCCTTTGGAGCTTTAAGTATTTCAGGCAATGCCTTCGCACAGGATTTAAACCGGACCATACTTCCAATACAGGAGCCTGCCCGTAAAACCTATACTGAACTTGATGCGCGCAATGCCACACCACCTCCACGCTTTGAAGTGAAAGCGCCAAAGGGTGCACCCAATGTTGTTATTGTTTTAATTGACGACATGGGTTTTGGCGTTTCCGAAGCCTTTGGTGGTCCTGTTACTACACCCAACATAGATAAGTTAGCCGATAACGGTATAAAATATAATCGCTTTCATACTACTGCGCTTTGCTCGCCTACACGCGTGGCTTTGCTCACAGGTTATAATCATCACAGCAACAATATGGGTTGCATTGCCGAAGCAGCAACCACCTTTCCGGGCAATACGGGTGTAAGGCCACAAACAATAACGCCAATGGCCGAAGTGCTTCGTCAAAATGGATATAACACTGCAGCATTTGGTAAATATCATGAAACTCCGCCCTGGGAAATTTCAAACTCAGGCCCTATGGATCGCTGGCCTACGCATTCAGGATTTGAAAAATTTTATGGCTTCATTGGTGGTGAAACCAATGAATGGGCTCCATTGATTTATGATGGCGTAACTATTGTGGAAACTCCCAACGATCCGAATTATCATTTCACAACTGACATGACCAATCAGGCTATTTCATGGGTGCGTTATCAGCAGGCATTGTCTCCCGATAAGCCTTTCTTTATGTATTTCGCACCGGGTGCCACCCATGCGCCACATCATGTGGCCAGGGAGTGGGCTGATAAATACAAAGGCAAGTTTGACATGGGTTGGGACAAGCTTCGTGAGCAAACTCTTGAGCGGCAGAAGAAAATGGGAATCGTTCCCCAAAACACCAAACTGGCACCCAAACCAAAAGACATAAAAGATTGGGATAAGCTAACTGCTGATGAGAAAAAATTATTTACTCGCCAGGTTGAAGTGTATGCAGGCTTTGCCGAACAAACCGATTACGAAGTGGGTCGCTTGTACGATGCCATTATGGAACTGGGAGTAATAGACAATACGGTATTTATTTTTATTGCAGGTGATAACGGTGCCAGTGCCGAAGGTGGAATGAATGGTATGTACAGTGAAATGACCTATTTCAATGCTGTTGTTGAAACTGTTCCTGATATGCTTAAGCATTATGATGACTGGGGTGGACCGAGCAC
>JBGARN010000031.1:0-35501 GCA_044230205.1 Bacteroidia bacterium | reverse complement strand
CACAATTTGTCTTTAGAAGGGTTAGGCATTACCAGAATTTCAGGATCTGCATTTGAATTCACATTTGATCCGGAAGATGCAAGCCTTAAAGCAGGCAGGGCAGGATGTACTTCAAGACCAAGCATGGCTGCTGCACTGTAAATGGCATCACCAGATTCAATCCAGTTCATATATGCAATACTTTCTAAAGTTGATGAGTCGGCACTGCTCAACAATGAATCTGCCGGAGCAACTTTGTTAAGATAAATCTCATTCACAATTTTCTTATAATATTCAATGTCGTTTTCATCGGTAATTGCATCATTTTCACTGCGGGCATCGGCAAGCGTAGCCACATGGCTCCCCAAATCCCTTACTCGCGCAAAGCTGCCAAAGTTAAACGCCTGCATCCCTTCATAAAACTCTTGGTAGTCTTCATCATTTTCCTCGTCAAGATATAATATAGAGGTATCGTTCTTCATATAATTATAAGCATTCATTATGGCCAGCCAAGTATTCTCATCTTCATACTCCGAAAATTCCAGTGAATCACCCACAACGCGTCCCAACAAATCATCGCGGCTTGGGCGGCTGCTGTAATCATTGCATAAAACTGTTCCAGACGATACTACTTGATGGCTCACAAAAAGGCTTGTCGTTCCATTATCCAAAGGGTCATAAGGATTGGAGCCGGAAGTTCCTGGTCGGTAATACCAAATAATTGGACTAAGTCCACTTCCTGTAACTCTATCAGTTGCACCACCATTATTCGGATCATCCAGCCACTGATTGTCAGTAGGCTCTGGTGTACCATTGTTATCTTGGTATTGGTCAGTCATAAAGCCATTGTACAGTTTAATGGCTTCTTCATATTCAACCATTGCATTATTTCGCAACAAAGAAAATTCACAATGCCCTGTAAAGGTCATCGAACGGCTTACGTTCGCTATGGAATTACAGTTAATCCGGCACGTAACAGAATTCTCAATATCAATACCGCGAAATTTTTCTGTCCCGCTCGATGGCTCATCATTGGTAATATCAGCCACGGGGCTCATGCTTGGCCCGCCCCCATCAACTATTGCATTGTCGCAATGCTGCAGCCATATACCTGCATAATAAGTCCCGGGGTCGGGTGTTGCGCCAAGATTAAATGCAATCAGGTTGCGCATTATATTGCCATCGGCATCCAGTCCAATACCAATACCGGGTACATTCACGGCATGTACTCCAATACGCGCATCACTAATATAGTTGTCACTGATTCTTACATTACAATGTTGCGCCATTGGATTTTGCACCACTATAGCACTACCTGAAAATGAAGTGAGAGGTGATGGCAAAGCAGCAGTGTAAAAATTGTTACCTGCAATGTTAACCGATGCATTAGGCAATGTATTGTCTTTGCCAATAAGTCCCACATTATAAAGGTACATGCCAATATTAAAATTACCCGCAGTAACCGAAGTGCCAAAATTATTATCAGTAATATCAATCGCTTTTGAATAATTATTAATGATACGAAGGTCAGCTCCCTGGGCAGTTGCATGTAAAAAAGTATTTTCGAAAATACTTGCGCAGCTACCCCGTGTCAGAGATGCGGAGGTAAATAATTGCGTACTACTTTGATTAAACTTAACACCACAACTATCGCCAAAACACCAAACGTTGTTCTTAAACTGTGCTTTGCAATTAATTGTGAAACAAAAAAGTATGACTAATATTTTTAATTTAAATGCCATGAGTGAAAGCAGGGTTACAACATTCGTTGCAACCCTGCTTAAATTTTTTCTTAATTAATTTTTACAAATGTTGTTTTATAAAGAGTATTATTCCCCCGCTCGCGCAGTGCATCTTCCCTTTTGTTTTTCTTTAATGAACTCATTCATAATAGTATTTGCTTTTTCTCTCGAGACGCTCCCGCATTCTATGGACAAAAGCAAACCTAAGCAGCAAATTTTTTTGTATCTACATAAGGAGTTCCTCTTTTTACCGTTGCAAAAACTCTGCTTAAAACTTTACACCTGAGCGCATTCATAACAAGCATTGGATTTTTCCCCTCTGCTACTTTTCTGCTGTAATACATTTGTAATTCGGTATCAATTCTTTTGCTGTTTAATGCGCACATATTGAGCATACTTTTCATTTTTTTATCTGCCATATGATTTACTCTTGTTCGTCCTTTAATACTTGTTCCTGATGTATATTCAAAAGGAGCAATGCCGCTGTAACAAGCCAGTTTACGCCAATGTGCAAATGCCGTAAATGACCGTGTTGCAATAATCATGTAAGTGGCTGTTTGTGGTCCAACGCCTGGAACACTGCATGCCAAATCAAACTGTTTTTGCAATGTTTCGCTGGCTCTGATGATGGTCATCATTTTTAGTTCAACTTCTTTCAAAGCTTTTTTCAGTAATCGAAGTGTCTTGCGATTAGTGGTCAATACTTCCTTCAAAATATCTTTTGGAAGAAATGATTCATTTTCACGAGTTGTATCAAGTATTCTCACCGCTCTCACTAATTTCTCCCGCTCGGTAAAAAGAAGTTTAAGTTTTAAAATTTCCTTTTCCGGCAAGCTGGTTAACTGCAGCTTATGAATATGCGTATGCGCATAAAAAGCAATATCTTTTGAATCGTTTTTATCATTCTTCCCTCTTGAAATTCCTTTTGCACGTTTAATCTCCAGAGCTGGCACTATCCAGTAATCAATACCTGATGTGCTGCAAAAGAATGATAATGGCATACTGTAAATACCTGTGTTTTCAAGGCAAAACAATGTCGTGTTCAAATCAAACTTCTGTTTTTTGATTTCCTTCACGATTTGCTTTTGACCTTTTTCATCATTCCTTACCACAAAATGATGATGCTGTGTTGCATGCACGTCATGCATAAACGTTACATCGAGTTTCAACTTTGATGCCCATCAACAAGTGTCAAAAGGGTAGGCAGAGGACTAATGCGGCAGTTAAGTCATTAACTTAGCAAGCGTCAAAGTTCACCTCTGCTTTCCTTTTGAAATTTACTTATTTTTTATCGAAACAAAGTAAAGGCAATGCGTCCACGCTTGTGTGTGCGAAAGACAAAGTAATTATACGACTATTATTTTTGCTAATCCTTTATTGCCTGCATAATCTCTTGCACTACTATATAAATACTCCCATTCGTTTTCAACAAAACCAGCTTCCACAGGGTTATTATGAATATAATTTAATTTCTGGTCTATTACTTCATTGCTCCATAACTCAATTGGTTTATTATGCTGCTGCCAGAATTGATTGTGAGTGTTGTTTGAATTTTTCTTTCCTGCTTTTGCAAAAGCATTTAAGAGCCACTCGCGCCTGCTCTCTTGTATATTGTTTTCAATTAATTTAAATATTTCCTTAGATGTATATGATTTGAAATCACGTAATAATTCGTCCGGCTTTTGAATGTGTGACTTATAAACCAAATGGATGTGACTGGGCATTATGCACCATGCATAAATTTCCATTCCCTTATGATAAACGCAATGGTTTAGATTTTTTACTATGCAATCAAAATAATTTTTTCTGACAAATACATCTATCCAATATATTGTGGCAAAGCTGACAAAGTACATTCCTTCAGGATTTTTAAATTTATAATTGCGGCTCATTTAAAGGGTTTATTTTTTCAATGGTAAGAAACTATTTCAATGATGGGTCTTGACGTCTCACACACAAGCGTGGACGCATTGCGGTAGCGTCAGCAGAGAATTGGACGCACGGAAGGAGCAGGGGATGCAGTGCAAATGGGAGGCAACGGACGTTACATTTATGCAAAGCTTGGGTTTATGTTTTAATATCATCAGCTACATCAATAAAAAAAACGCGAAGCCTTCGCCCCGCGTTTCTTGTAAAAGGTTTGCAAACCCTATTTCCTCAATTCACCAGTTTCATTTCTTTAATTAAATGACCGGCACCGCCAAGTTTGTCTATAATGAATAACACATACCGTATATCAACATTAATGCAGCGTTTTAATTTTGGGTCATAATAAATATCACCGCTCATGGCTTCCCAGTTGCCGTCAAAAGCAAGGCCAATCAATTCGCCTTTTCCATTTAATATTCCGCTGCCGCTGTTACCACCTGTAATATCGTTGGTAGATATAAATGCAACTTTCATAACACCATTTTCAGCATACGGGCCATAGTCTTTTTTCTTCCACAGGTCCACTAATTTTTCAGGCACTATATAATCAGGATTTTTAGGATCCATTTTTTGCATTATGCCATCAATGGTTGTAAAATAGTTGTAGTAAACAGCATCTGCAGGTACGTAATCTTTTACCGAACCATAGGTAAACCGAATAGTGCTGTTGGCATCGGGATAGAATTTTTTATCAGGATTCATTTCGCGTAATCCTGCTATCCAAAGTCGTTGAAGCTTTGAAAGCTGCAGTTCAATAGCAGTTGTTTTAGGACGGATGTTGGTCATTGAGTATCCGATCAGGGAAGATGATAATTCATAAGCACCATCATTCTTTAATTTTTTCAGGCTTGGATTTTCTAAGAATGCCAGCACCTTTTCTTTTGAGGTAAACATGGTTTCATAATAAACATCGGCAGCCCATTTTTCATAGCTGTTTTTATTTTCCTTCAGCTCCTCCGCAATAACAGGTGGCTGCTGATCAGCCGGAACTTTGTCGTGATAAATTTTCATCAACTCAGCAAACAGCTTACGGTCAACATTTACATCGTAGTTTTTGAAATACTCATCAGCGTCCTTCTTCAGATTTTCGGTGATGGCTTTAATCTCTTCAGGTTTCGCATCCTTCTTTTCAAGCGCTTTGGCCAGTGCGTCAAAGCCATAGCTGTAGGCGATAATTTCGGGTCCCTGCATAAGGGCTTCGTTAAAACATGTTCGCGCCACTGCATATTTGCGTGCTTCAGCATATGCTGCTGCTATATCACTAAGTAAAGTGCCATATTTTGCTTTTCGCGAAGCATCAGCATTTACCCATTGGGTAAATTCCTGTTCGAGTGCTGTTTTGGTTTCAACAACGCGGTTACGTTTTAACTGTGCTGTTTGGCCTATAAAATATTTCCAATAGTTAGACGAGGTGTTGTGTTTTGCCTGGTATTGAATTTTTACTTTAGGGTCAGCATCCATTGCTGCATCCAGTATTTCCAGTTTTTTTGTTCGCACATCAACAGTTGTAGGGTTGCTTAACTCAATGGCCATTTTAACTCCTTCGCTTGTTGCGTAACGATCGGTACGGCCGGGAAAACCAATGATCATGCTGAAGTCGTCAGCTTTAACACCATTCATAGAAACCGGCAAATACCATTTTGGTTTATAGGCCACATTATCTTTTGAATATTCAGCAGGTTTGTTGTCTTTATCAGCATAAATTCTGAACATGCTGAAATCGCCTGTATGGCGCGGCCATATCCAGTTATCGGTATCACCACCAAAGTTGCCTATAGCTGAGGGGGGCGCACCAACCAAACGCACATCGCGGAAAATTTCATAAACGAATAAATAAAACTCGCTGCCTTTGTAAAACGCTTTAACCTCTGCTGTATAGGCCGTTCCTTCAGTAGCTTTTTTAGTAATGGCAGGCGAAGCTTTCAGTATGGCTGCGTTGCGCGCAGCTTCACTCATGGTATCGCTCAGTTGCTTTAGCATTTCCTGGGTTACATCTTCCATTCGCACCAGTATTCGCACCCCGAAACCTTCGTTAGGTAATTCCTGTTCACGTGTCATAGCCCAGAAACCGTTTTTAAGATAATCGTGTTCAACAGTGCTGTGTGTTTGAATGGCATCCAAACCGCAGTGATGATTGGTGATCATCAGGCCCTGGTCAGAAATAATTTCACCGGTGCAAAAGCCACCGAATGAATTACCATTCACATTGCCCAGTTGAACAATAGCATCTTTAAGGCACGATTTGTTAATGTTATAAATATCATCTGCTGTAAGCTGAAGACCTTTACCCAGCATTTCGGCTTCATTAATTTGCTTGAGTTTGCTGAGCAGCCACATGCCTTCGTCAGCCCATGAAAATGTGGTGCTTAAAAAGAAAACTGCAACAACCAGTGCAATAATTTTACGATAAATATTTTTCATTGTTAATGGTTTTTAATTAAGGACTGCAAAGGAAACTTTTTTAGTTAAACCTGTGACTGGCACTTGGTTAAGAGGGCGTTAATCCGGTTGATTTGAAGCCCTGTAACAATACAATAAGGCAGTTAACATTACGTTACCTTCCAAATAACCATCCACTTGAAAAACTTACAGGCATTAATTCTCTCTGTATTTTCTGCAGCATCGGCCGGGGCGCAACAATTAGTTACACTGCAACCCAAAAACGGAGATTGCCATAACCCCGTACTTATTACCGATACCATTGTGATTTCAAAATGTTCGCCTGCTGGTTATGGAAACTGGCTGGAAATAAAAGACAATGCAGCATTTGATTTGAACTTTTTTGAAAAGGAGCATAACACAGCATGGTACTATTTCAGGGCCAGGTACGATGCCACACTTACGTTTGATATTGTGCCCGACAGCATTATTGATGATTATGATTTTGTGCTTTATAAGTTTACAGGATCTGATTTTTGTAATGCAGTAAAATCAAAAAACATTTTGCCTGTGCGAACCTGCATTTCAAGAAATAACAGGAATATAAAAAGTGTTACCGGGTTGAATAATAGTTCCGGTGAAACTCACATTCATTCAGGTGTAGGTAATTCTTTTTCAAAAAACATTGCTGTGAAAAAAGATGAAATTTATTTTCTGCTTATTGATAATGTATATGATAATGGCGGGGGGCATACCATTTATTTTCACTGGAAACCTTTGCCGGTAAAGCCCAGGGAATACAAGGTGGGAGAAATACTGGTTTTTGAAAACATTATTTTTGTAGAAGGTACTGCTCAATTTGATGATAATGCTTATGGCTGGCTGGATAGTTTAAGGCGCATTATGGTAAATCATCCTAAACTAAAAGTTGAAATACAAGGACATGTAGATGGATTCAGAAAATCACCAACACCTATTTATCAAAAGATATCGGAAGCAAGGGCAAAAGCTGTTTATGAGTATTTAATTGAAAACAACATTGACAGCACCCGCATGATTTATAACGGATATGGTAATTCGCGAATGAGATACGAATACCCAGATTTTCAGCCTGAGCTCCACAGAAAAAACAGGCGCGTGGAAATAAAAGTGCTGTCCAATAAATGATTTATTGCTGTACGAATTCAGCTACATTAGCTGAGCAGCTTAATTGCTTTTTTAACTCCATCCACCAGCCTGTCCACTTCTTCAAAGGTATTGTAAAAGAAAAATGATGCACGTATGGTTCCCGGTATGTTGAAGCGGGTCATAACAGGTTCGGTACAATGATGGCCTGTACGAACAGCAATGCCAAGTGTATCAAGATACATACCTGCATCCAGGGCATTGATGCCATTAAGTATAAAAGCGCAAACACCACATTTGTGTTTTGCAGTGCCAATGAATTTTACTCCGGGAATTTTTGAAAGCTGTTCTGTACAATAACTGAGCAAGGCATCTTCATGCGCAATCGCTCCATGGCGGTCGAGGTTATTCCAGTAATCAATGGCAGCACCAAGTGCAATTACTCCTTCAATATGCGGTGTGCCGGCTTCAAATTTATAGGGCACTTCATTGTATGTTGTTTTATTAAAACTCACACTGCTTATCATATCACCGCCACCCATATAAGGAGGCATGTTTTCAAGCAAATTCATTTTTCCATACATCACACCTATGCCCGTTGGCCCCAGCATTTTATGCCCGCTGAATGCAAAGAAATCACAATCGAGTTGCTGTACATCCACAGGGAAGTGCGACACCGCCTGCGCGCCATCAAGCATTACATTAACATTCATAGCATGCGCTTTGGCTATTATTTCTTTAACAGGATTAATGGTGCCAAGGGAGTTAGAAACATAAACCAGTGAAATAAATTTTGTTTTTGGAGAGAGCAGTTTAATAAAGTCATCAACCAAAAGTTCACCGGCATCATTCATGGGTATTATTTTCAGCACTGCTTTTTTCTCCTCGCAAAGCATTTGCCATGGAACAATATTGCTGTGATGCTCCATAGCTGAAATAATAATTTCATCACCTGCACTAATATTTTTTCTGCCGTAAGTGGATGCAACAAGGTTAATTGCTTCAGTAGTTCCTCTTACAAAAACAATTTCTTTTTCAGAGGCTGCATTAATGAACTGCTTTGTTTTCACCCGCACATCGTCATAAGCCTGCGAAGCTTTTTGACTAAGAAAATGTACACCCCTGTGAATATTGGCATTGTACTCACGGTAGTATTCAGAAATGCAATCAATTACCTGTTTAGGCTTTTGAGAAGTGGCAGCATTGTCGAAATACGCCAAAGGTTTTCCGTATACAGTTTGTGATAGTATAGGAAAATCGTTTCTGACTTTATTAATGTCGAATTTAATTTTACCGGGGGAAATTATTTCTGTTGTCATATTCATTTTTATGCCGGGCTAACATTACCTGCTCACCAACACTTTTATCATTTGAGTTGTTTTGCCGCTCGTTATTTTCATGGTATAAATTCCGCTTGAAACTGCAGCAATATTCATAAGTGTTTTACCTGCCGGAATATTTTTTTCAATAAGCAATTTACCCATTGCATCAAACAACTGAACAGTTGCTTTTTGTTGAGCAAGAATAGTTATTTCATTTTGAGCCGGGTTCGGATAAACACTGAAAGATAGATCCACCTCAGTATTATCAATTCCAAGCCAGGTATTATCCCATACAACTATGTAATTGTCTTCGGCATTTACAAAATGTTCTGTTTCATTATTGTCAATGATCCTGATGTTAGTGAATGTGAGATGTAAAGTATCATACCATTGTGCAAGGGCGCTGTTGGTATTAAAATACAGATTGGCAATTATACCGTTGCCTGACCTGTTAATATGATTAGTTCCTGTTGCACCGGTTTTCAGAATTGCACTTGCCGTATTGTTATTTTGAATAAAAATTAAATCGCTGGTTGCCGGATTACCCAACCAGCTGTTGGTAAACTGCAAATTCAAACTTGAGGCATCAATTAAATTACTGTTGTAGCCTAACTGGAAGGCTATGCCATAAATACTGTCAGCCGGTATTGAAGCATCTCCCAATTCAATTCCAATAGTAACTGATGTTCCGGTTACAACAGAATCATCTGCAACGATAAAACGGAGTGGAGGTGCGTTAAGCACATGCTGTGAATGTGGTGGTGCAGCTAAATGAACCTGTCCGAAATTCTGAGTTATTGCAAGCGTATCATCCAAATCAATAGCTCCGCTTCCATTGCAATCTGTATGTTTATAATCTGTACCTGAGGCCAGCGTTGTTTCCCAGTTAACGGAGCTGTACGGAAGCCATGAATTGCTGATGCTTCCGCGTGCATAACCGCTGCTTCCAATTCCGATACCTAATGCCAGCATATCAAAATTATCAGCTGTACCATCATTATTTGCATCTCCCGGCCATACGCTGTCATTGTCATTATAAAACAGTATAGAGTCTGTTGTTGTACATCCGATGGAATCAGTAACAGTTATCGTATAGGTTACATTTTCGCATAAGGCTGATAGCGGCACCGGTGGATTAATATTTACATTATATGGAGGTGTTCCTCCTGTATAATTTAAATTAACTGATCCGTTACATAATCCATTAACTGGCGCAACAGCATTGCTTTGATTGATTGTAACGCTGCCTGCACTTGATAGCGTAAACGATGTGCTTGCCGTGCAGCCTCCTAAATCAGTAGCAGTTACTGTATAGGTGCCCGGGCACATGTTATTCCGGAAATAAGTGGTGGTGCCATCACTCCATAAAGAATTGGGAATGTAAAGTAATGATCCATTAGATGATAATTGAGCAAAACCATCACACTGACCACAAGATGGGGAAATTGTTGACGCAGATATTGTAAATGATGCCGGTGCAAGATATCCACCTGATCCAAATGAATCAACGCAACTCAGATAGGTAACAACGCATCGGTATAATCCCGCCTGTGTTGCAAAATAAGTGGTATCGTTAGCTCCCGGAATATCAACACCATTATATCGCCATTGATAGGTTGCCCCTGCGGCAGGCTTATCTAACTTAAAAGTTACGCCACCGGGATTCACACAAAGTGAAGCAATGGAAGTTACAACAACATCTGATTTTACATTGGTAATATGAATGAGATTAGATGTAATATTATTTCCGCACAAGTTGCTTAAGGTACAGTAATAATCACCTGATGGCATCCATCTTTGCGTTTGCAAGGTATCACCTGAAAAGCTATAACCTTGTCCAACAATGCCCCATGAATAATAACTGTTTGGAAATCCAGGAACAATTTGAGCACTTAAGGTTACCGTACTTCCGGCACAAATAACATTGCTGCTGGTTTGAGCAGTAAATGTAGAAGGCAATACCGGACCTGTATAATAAATGGTGTCTGCTTGTGATAGTACAGGAAAATTATTGCAGGACGGCATCATGTATTCTAACTGGTAATATCCGGGTTGTGTTGCTGCATATACTGAATCAGTAGCACCAGGAATTGGAATACCGTTCAAATACCACTGGTAGGGTGGTTGAAAATCAAACATTGGAAATGATGGAGGAGTAAACACGAAAGTATCACCGGGGCATAAGCCAATCGGACCCGAATTTCCATAAAGATAACTGGGCGCACCAAGGTTTATTATAAGTATAGTGTCAGAATATGCAGTTCCGCAATTATTAGTAATAACACACCATAATAATCCGGTATCAGTTGGAGCGTATTGGTAACCATTAGCCACCCACACTCCTTTCTGATACCAGTCGTAATTACAACCGGGCAACAACGGCATAGATAGCGGAGGGTCAGGATATAAAGGACACCAGGGATGAATGATGGCAATTGGCCCTCCCATTACGAATGATCCGGTTGGAGATTGATTGGCGTTTACAACACTTGTTGCAGAAGTATAAGAACCACAGGCATTGGTCATGATACAATAATAATTTCCTGTAACAGTTGCCGTATAGGTATTGCTGGTAGCTCCGCTTATCAGTGTTCCATTATTATACCATTGATAGGAAGCATTTGCACTTGACGAAGCGGTTAGCGTTACCGATTGTCCGCTGGCCCCGCAAAAATTTAAAGAACCGCTGGCAGTAATTGACGGTGGAGTTGTATCCATAATATTAATCACCAGCGTATTGCTAATCCACATATTGCTGTCGATATCAAAAGCTGCCAGGCAATAAATACCACCTTGTGTTACATTATAAAAAGTATCGGTACTCAGATTGTAATCAGCAGGTATGCTTAGGCGCATCCACCGCTGTGTAAGTTTTGGGTTGCTGTCAATTTTCAAAATCACAGATGCTCCTGTACAAACATTGGTTATGGCAGTGGAGTCGTTTGCAGTAATTATTGGAACAGAATAATCTGATTTTGTTTCCTGGAAACCACTTCGTGCAATAGCAAAATCTTTACCTCCATAGGCCGACAATCGCGTGCTGCCAACAAAACACATACCTATATATATAACATCATAAACATCACTGCATATAGCATTGGTTCTTGTATTGAATTCAGGAATTGCATATCCAAAATTGCTGTAAGTACTTGGATCAAGAAAGCGCCAAAACCCTGTAAATCCATTTGTGTAGGTATAATTATATCCGAACCTCTCTCCGTTTGAATAGTATTGTCCCGATGATGAAAACTGATCTTCGGCCTGAACAGATAACATAGGAACAACATCACTTACCGTGTATAATAAAGTGGGGCCGTTAAAATGATTCACTGTATTACCAACGCTATCAGTTACATGATAATATGTTTTTGAATTGTTGCCTATACTGATGCGTTCAACTCCCGCAAATACCAATTCGCCCGTAACCAGTTCGCAGCATGTGGTAGCAGTGAAATAATAATATGGAAATACTTCCTGCTTTGTCCAGATGGAATCACCGTTATAATCTGTTTTTACTTCCCACAAAATTTTATTAGAGCCACTTATACTGCTGCTGCATAGTATAACTCCGCCATCATGAGTAAGGAAACAATCGGTAAACTCTTCATCACTGCTAAGCGAATAATTTTGAGACGTGATCAAATTTCCGCTGCCGTCCAATATCCATATCACTGCATCTTTGTTTAAGCCCGCAACTTTGCGTGTACCCGCAACAAAAATAGTTCCATTGCTTAAAGCAAGCACTTCATTAGCATACTCATTGTCGTTAGGTGCACCAATAGTTTGTGACCATAATAGAGTACCAGCTGAAGAGTAACGTGCTACCAGCACATCATTATTTGCTGAAGTGGTTAAAGAAGTGGAACCCGCAACCACCAAATCTCCATTTGAAAACCGACTGATTCCATAAGCAGTTTCATTGCCAAGTGCATTTAAGTTTGTACTCCATGTTACACGCCCGCTGGAATCAAAATTTACAATAAATAAATCTTTGTCGCTACCAAAACCAAGGCTATATCCTGCTGCACACCAGCCACTGTCAATCGTTTTGCAAACTGCATAAGCTTCATCATCAGCAGGTGTTCCGTAGTCTCTTTCAAATGTTCCTGCAGGAAAGGCATTTTGTGCTAATGAAACATGTATTCCTGTTGTTATGCTGATTAATAGCAAGAATAAACGGCAGGTCGTAACAAATGCTAAAGCCTTTAGCATTTTTTTCGAAGATAATAAGATACCCGGTGAATTGGTTATTTTCATTGCTTCAATGGTTTTCGATGACAAAACCAAAATTAAAAAAATAATTCAACCGGCAGCAGCTTATTAAGACTTCAGCTTATTGGTCAGCACATCAATACAAAGTGCCTTAATCGGTTCAATGGTACTGTTATTCAATACATCACTTGCAAAAGCAAAATTTAAAAGCGACTGAGCTTCCTTTTTATTGATACCACGCGCACGCAGGTAGAAAAGCGCTTCATCATCAAGTTGCCCGGTAGTAGCGCCATGACTGCATTTTACATCATCGGCATAAATTTCCAGTTGTGGTTTTGCATACATGTTTGCATCACTGCTTAACAAAATATTTTTGTTTGACTGATAAGCATTGGTTTTTTGCGCATCCTTGTAAACAAATATTTTGCAGTGTGATTATCAATCAATTCATTGCCGTTGGCAACATACAATCCATATAAATGCGATTCGATGTTTTCATCATCAAGCATTATATTCAGGTTATTGCGAACTATATTTCCACCGAATGAAATAGTGTTGATCGTAAATTTTGAGTCACGTTTCTGATAAGCATAGGTGTTGCTTATTTGATGAACCAGCTGATTGTCATTCTGGATAAAATCAAATTCAAGACTGGCATTTTCAAATGCCACCAGTTCATTAACTACATTAACAAAGCCGGTTGCCTTATCATTTTGTGACAGTGTGATAAAGGCAATTTTAATTTCTGAAAATTTATCGGCTACTATTAAGTTTCGGCAATTAGAAGTAACAGCATCAGCCTGTTGGCTTACTACATTAATAATGTAAACCGGTTGTTCGATTATTGTTTTTGGTGCTGCATAAATAAATGAACCATCAATCATGAATGCCGTGTTTAAAGCAGCAAATTGATGAATATTGAAATCAAATGTTATTTTGAAAATGAGATGCATTTTTGTCACATTTTCTGGCCCAGCAGCGGAAAAGGTTTTGAATACAACTCGCAGGAGATTGTTTACAGTTGTTTTTCATTCCATTTTCCATTTTCGAAAACAATAACAATCGCATCTTTTAAAAAAGAAAGTGACTGCAAATCAAGGCCTGAAATTTTATTGTTTGCTGAAGTAGCTTCAGGTATGAAATTGCTTTTTACAATTGGAGAAACATCACAGTATTTCCATTCTTCATTTTTACTGGTTGGGAATCCAAGTTTGTTAAAAGCTTCAATAGCCTGTTTTCGTATTGACGAAAAAGTTTGTCCATTTAATTCCGAAAAGGAATTAACGCTAACGCACACTTATCTGCAGGACTAATTATTTCTGTTGTAGTCATTTTAATATCAGTTAGGCAACCTCTTCTTCTTTAATCCAGTCGTAGCCTTTTTCTTCTAATTCAAGTGCTAGTTCTTTTCCACCTGATTTTACAACCCGGCCTTTGTATAAAACATGAACAAAGTCAGGAACTATATAGTCGAGTAACCGTTGAGAGTGAGTGATAACAATAAATGAACGCTCAGGATTACGCAGCTTATTCACACCATCAGCCACAATTCGCAACGCATCAATATCAAGCCGTGAATCAGTTTCATCTAATAATAGCAAGGCGTGGTTCGAGCATAGCCATCTGAAAAATTTCATTACGCTTTTTCTCACCACCGCTGAATCCTTCATTTACGCTGCGTTGCGTCATGGCCTTATCCATTTCCACGAAAGCCATGCGCTCTTTCATTAACTTCAGAAAATCCTTTGAATCCAGTTTTTCTTTTCCCTGTGCAACACGAACTGAATTAACTGCTTCTTTTAAAAATGTTGCATTACTTACTCCGGCTATTTCAACCGGATATTGAAAGGCAAGAAAAATTCCATGTTGTGCGCGTTCTTCAGGAGCAAGCTCAAGAATGTTTTCACCACTATAAATTACTTCCCCACTGGTTACATCGTAATCTTCTTTGCCGGCAAGAACTGATGCCAGTGTACTTTTGCCTGATCCATTAGGCCCCATAATAGCATGCACTTCGCCAGGTTTTACTTTAAGATTTAATCCTCTTAAAATTTCTTTCCTTTTGAAGAGGCGGAGTTTTTATTGTTGCATTTTTTAGTTTATGTGTTTGAATGTTCATGAGTTCATAAGTTAAATACAACTTTTCATCATGAGTATTTTATTCCTTTTAATTCCGAATCTTTTAAATAGTTGGATAGCGTATTTATCATGCGATGAATATCTTCTGAAAGCATGAACAATTCATCAAATTTTTCCTGTTCAAGATATTTTAAATCCAATAAGACGAAGAGATGTGATTGTAATTCAGTGAGACGATCATTGTAGATTACAGAAACTGAAAAAACTCTTTATTTCCTTGCCGTCCAAATCCTTCTGCAATATTTGCCATTATTGATAAACTTGCCCTTCTGGTCTGATCAACTAACACAAAATCTTTTCTAAAAGTCTCAAGTAAAGTCAATTTGTAAATTTCATAATTCAACAACCGCGATTTCTTCCACACTTCTAAGTCATAAAATCTTTTTACTGTAGCCATCTGCTTTTTATTAACGTATGAACGTATGAACTTTCAAACTGAATCAACATCAACCCACACTTCCTTCCAAACTAATCGCTAATAATTTTTGAGCTTCAACAGCAAATTCCATTGGCAACTGGTTAAATACTTCTTTGCAATATCCATTCACAATTAAGTTCTCAGCATCTTCGGTTTTTATTCCACGCTGATTGCAGTAGAAAATCTGATCCTCTCCAACCTTACTTGTGGCTTCATGTTCAACCTTTGCTGTAGGGTTTGAGCATTCGAGATACGGAAAGGTATGCGCCCCACATTTATCGGTGAGCAGTAAACTATCGCACTGAGAAAAATTTCGCGCATCAGTGGCATGCTTTCCTATACGAACCAACCCGCGATAACTGTTGTTGCTTTTTCCTCCGCTGATACCTTTTGAGATAATTGTACTGCGTGTATTCTTTCCGATATGAATCATTTTTGTACCCGTATCTGCTTGCTGATAATTGTTGGTAACAGCAACTGAATAAAATTCGCCAATGGAGTTATCACCCTTTAAAATTACACTGGGATATTTCCAGGTAATAGCACTACCTGTTTCAACCTGTGTCCAGCTTATTTTGGAATGTTCGTGAGCAAGCCCGCGCCTTATCACCGGGATACCAGTTCTGTACGGTTGAATATTTAACAGTTGCTTCTTTATGAGCATAAATTTCAACTACGGCAGCATGCAGCTGATTTTCATCGCGCATAGGAGCAGTGCAACCTTCCAGGTAACTTACATAAGCACCTTCGTCAGCCACAATTAGCGTTCTCTCAAACTGACCCGTACCTGCAGAATTAATCCTGAAGTAGGTGGATAATTCCATCGGGCAACGTACGCCTTTAGGAATGTAGCAGAAAGATCCATCGCTGAATACAGCACTGTTTAAGGCAGCATAGTAATTATCAGTATATGGCACTACACTGCCCATGTATTTCTTCACCAGTTCCGGGTGCTCATGCACAGCTTCGCTGAAAGAACAAAATATGATTCCAAGTTTTGAAAGTTCTTCGCGAAAAGTAGTTTTAACAGACACCGAATCAATCACAGCATCAACTGCAACATTGGCTAAGCGTTTCTGTTCTTCAAGCGAAATACCAAGCTTATCAAATGTTGCTTTAATTTCGGGATCAAGTTCATCAAGCGATGTCAGTTCTTTTTTGGGCTTTGGGGCTGAATAATAAATGATGTCCTGAAAATTAATTTTAGGATAATGGATATGTGCCCATTCAGGCTCTGTCATTTTCAGCCAATGACGATAGGCCTTCAAACGAAATTCAAGCATCCATTCCGGCTCTTTCTTTTTGGCTGAAATAAAACGAACGATGTCTTCACTCAAACCTTTGGGCGCATTGTCAGAATCAATATCTGAAACAAAGCCCCATTTGTATTCACCTCCCGTTACTTCATCTAATAATTTTATATCCTCTGTCATCCTGCATTTAGTGCTTATGCACTTTTAAGTTATTTGGATTGATTCTAAGTTTAATGTTCAGACAAAAAAAATTATACCGAAAAACTCTCTCCGCAACCGCAGGTACGGGTAGCATTAGGATTATTAAAAACAAATCCCTTGCCGTTCAATCCATCACTGAATTCTAACTGCGTGCCTATTAAATAAAGAAACGACTTTTTATCGCATACTATCTTCATTCCCTTATCTTCAAATACCTTGTCTTCAGGTTTTAAGTTATTATCGAAGTTTAACTCATAAGTTAATCCTGAACAACCACCTCCGGCAACACCTACCCTTACGAAAAAGGAATCGTCATGTTGTTCCTTTACGCGCAAGTCAATAAGTTTTTCTTTTGCTTTATCTGTAATGGTAATCATTATGAAGTGTTTAAAATTTCGCGCCAAAGTTAGCTATTAATAAGCGGTTTACCAATTTATGAACATTCAATATTAACCTCTTTACAGCCAAAAAGTTTAGTTAAGAAGCAGGTTATTACCACAGGATTTTATCAAAACCCGAAATCAAGCCTACATTTGCGGCCGGATTAACACAATAATTAAGAAGGGCGGTAAAACATGTTTGAAAACAGCAGCAACAGAACTGAATTAGGCGATCTAGGCGAATTTGGCCTAATTGATCATATAGCGCGTTCAGTAATTTTAAGAAACCCCGAAAGCAAAAAAGGCATAGGCGATGATGCTGCAGTTATTAATAACGGAGGTTTTGAAACTGTTGTTACCACTGATTTGCTTATAGAAGGAGTTCATTTCGATTTAACCTATTGTCCGCTAAGACATTTAGGATATAAAGCTGTTGTGGTTAACCTTTCGGATATATATGCAATGAATGCAATACCCAAACAGATTACGGTGGCAATTGCAATTTCCAATCGATTTTCACTGGAGGCTATTGAGGAGTTATATGCCGGGATGGAACTGGCCTGTGAGCGATATGGTGTTGATCTTATTGGTGGTGATACTTCAAGCACGCATAGTGGAATGGTGATAGGGGTAACAGCAATTGGAAAAGCAAATGACGAAGATTTAGTCTATCGTGATGGGGCAAGGGAAACGGACTTGATTTGTGTTACCGGTGATTTAGGTGCTGCATATCTGGGGCTGCAATTATTGAATCGCGAAAAGCAGGTTTATCTTGAGAATCCAAAGATGCAGCCCGACTTTGCAGGCTATGATTATCTGCTGGAGCGACAATTAAAGCCGGAAGCGCAGAAGGAAACCATTGAACTTTTAAAAACTATAGGTGTTAAGCCCACTTCGATGATTGACATCAGTGATGGATTATCATCTGAATTATTTCACATCTGTAAACAAAGTAAAACAGGTTGCAGGATTTATGAGGAGAAACTTCCCATTGATGTTAAAAGCAATGAACTGGCTGAAGAGTTTAACCTAAATCCAACCACGTGTGCATTAAATGGAGGAGAAGATTATGAGTTGCTTTTCACTGTGAACATTGGTGATTTTGATAAAATCAAAAATCAAAAAGATATCCACATCATCGGACACATTACCGATTCAGCTTCAGGATTGTTTTTAGTAACTTCTTCAAACCAGGAGTTTGAGTTAAAGGCTCAAGGGTGGGATGGGCTCAAATAAAATAAGCGTATTTGATTTTTTAAGAGAAAGGGTAGTAAGAATAAATATTTAGCAAACACTTAAAAAGCCTCCTTCTGTCCGCGAATAATAACCCAAATGGTAAGGAGTATTATTTTAATATCAAGTAAAATAGAATAGTTTTCTACGTACCATACATCGAGTTCAACACGCTTTTGCATCAGTGCAGGATCGTTGGTATCACCACGATATCCTTTAACCTGCGCCCAGCCGGTAATGCCGGGTTTTGCAAAATGCCTGACCATGAATTTATCAATCATCTCTGAGTATTCCTGAGTATGCCTTACCATGTGAGGGCGCGGACCAACTACCGACATATCGCCCCATAACGTATTGAAGAATTGAGGAAGTTCATCAAGGCTTGTTTTGCGCAGGAAGGCGCCAATCTTAGTAATGCGCGGGTCATTTCTTGTGGCTTGTTTTTCATCAGCCTCATTATTCACCCGCATAGTTCTGAATTTAAGACAGGTGAATTCTTCATTGTTTTTTCCTGAGCGTTTTTGTTTAAAAAAGACAGGTCCTTTGGATGAGATTTTAATAAGTAAAGCAAATACAGGAAACAGAATTGGGAAGATAAACAGAATAACGCCCAGTGAAAAGAAAATATCAAACAGTCTTTTAAACACACGGTTTACCAGCACCTCCAAAGGTTCAGTGCGCATCACCAGCACTGGTATCATATCATAAAAATCAACAATAACCTTCTTGTTAAAAAAACCTTTGAAATCAGGAATCAATTTGAACCTGATTAGGTTTTTATCTGCAAACCGAAGCATTTCTGCCACCTCATCATTTGTTAATCCGGATAGTGAACAATAAATTTCATCAACTTCATTACTCAGGCAGTAGTCCTGAATTTCAGCAAGTGTTGCAGTTTTAAATTCTGGATGAGCTATTTCATGATGATCAACTGTAAAGGTGCCTAACAGCTTATATCCGTAACTTGCTTTATTGGTAAAAAACAAATGCATATCCACAGCCTGGTGGCCTCCACCCACTATTACTACACGCTTGTAGTTAAGGCCACGCATTCGGAGGAATTTGATGGCACGTAAGATGGCAAACCTCCATATGAAGAGCAGTAAGGCAAATCCAAGACATTGAAATAACACCAGTGTAGGTGTGATATCGTATTTATCGATGTAATAAAAAATAGGAACCTGGATTATAAAGAAAAGACCAACTGCTTTCATCAGTTTGGAAAACAGTTCTTCATCACCAACATGCCTTGGTACTACAGCTAATTCGAAAGTGTTGGTCAGCACAATCCAAACCATATTGGTAATAAGAAGGGTAAGTAAATGTTCTTTAAACTCATATGATGATGCATGAACAATAATCATATGAACAACAATAAATGCCGTATTAAGCGCAATAAGATCTCCGATTAGAAGTATTTTATTGGTATAGCGGGAGTAACCTAATGGCATATGAAAAGGGGATATTTATCTGTTTCAAATTAAAACAGTTTTTAGGTGTTAAACAATGTTTAATCTTGTTGAACAGAATATTATTCTACTGTAACTGATTTGGCAAGATTTCGCGGTTGGTCAACATTGCAACCTCTCAATACTGCTATGTGGTATGATAACAATTGCAGGGGTATAACAGCAATTAGTGGAACCAGCATATCATCAGTTTCAGGAATTTCAATTACCTGGTCAGCTATAGTGCGTACATGTTTATCACCTTCAGTTACTATAGCAATAATTTTACCTTTTCGCGCTTTAACTTCCTGTATGTTGCTTACTACTTTTTCAAAATTGGCACCTTTGGTTGCAATAACTACTACAGGCATTTCCTCATCAATTAAAGCAATAGGACCGTGTTTCATTTCTGCAGCCGGATAACCTTCAGCATGGATGTAGGATATTTCTTTCAGTTTAAGTGCCCCTTCAAGGGCAACCGGGAATCCAATCCCACGTCCCAGGTAAAGGGCGTTGGATGAATGCTGTATTTTGGTGGCAAGTACTTTTATTTTCTCATTCAGCTCAAGCACTTTTTCAACCTTTGCAGGGATTGCTTCTAACTCTGTTAACAGCTGATGAAAACGTGTTTCGGAAATTGTACCCCGCTTCTTGGCAATTTGCAAAGCCATTAAAGTTAAAACTGCTACCTGCGCTGTAAATGCCTTGGTTGACGCAACACCAATTTCAGGCCCGGCATGGGTATATGCACCGGCATGTGTGGCACGTGGGATTGAAGCTCCTACAACATTACATACACCAAATATTGTTGCCCCTTTTTGTTTTGCAAGTTCTATGGCTGCTAGTGTATCGGCAGTTTCACCCGATTGCGAAATGGCAATTACCATATCATCTTCAAAAATTACCGGGTTGCGGTACCTGAATTCCGAAGCGTATTCAACTTCAACAGGTATGCGGCAAAGCTCTTCAAACAAATATTCGGCTACCAAACCCGCATGCCATGATGTGCCGCATGCGCAAATTATAATTCGCTTGGCATTGGTAAACTTGCTTTCGTAATCAACAATACCGCTCAACCGAAGCTTTCCTGAAATTGCATCTAAACGGCCACGCATACTATCCCATATAGAACGGGGCTGCTCATAAATTTCTTTAAGCATGAAGTGGTCGTAGCCGCCTTTCTCAATTGCCTCCAGTTGCAATTCAAGTTCCTGTATGTAAGGAGTTTTAATTTGATTTTGTACTGTTTTAACAGTCAGCTTACCATTATCAATTATGGCTATTTCATTATCATTCAGGTAGGCAACGTTCTTTGTATATTCAACAATAGGCGAAGCATCAGAGGCTACAAAAAATTCATCTTTGCCAATGCCAACTACAATGGGACTTCCTTTACGTGCGGCAATAATTTTATTAGGATGAGTTTTTGAAATGATAACAATTGCGTAAGCACCAACCACTTCACCAAGTGCAAGCCTTACCGCCTCATCAAGTTCAACTTTTTCAGTTTCGAAAACATCTTCTATAAAGTGAATAAGTACTTCGGTGTCGGTATCACTATCGAATTGATGGCCTTTGATTTTTAATGCTTCTTTTAATGCAGCATAATTTTCAATAATACCATTGTGAATAATGGCAAAGTTTTTCGATTCAGAATAATGCGGGTGTGCGTTGCGGTCATTAGGTTCACCGTGTGTAGCCCAGCGTGTATGTCCCATACCAACGTGGCCCGACACATCTTTGCCATCAACATATTTTACAAGGTCGCTCACCTTTCCGGCTTTTTTATAAACCCGCAAGTCGCCATTCAGCAAAGCCACTCCGGCACTGTCATAGCCCCTGTATTCTAAACGGTGAAGTCCGTTAATAATAACGGGGTAGGCATCACGAAAGCCTGTATATGCTACAATTCCACACATGGTTATTAAAATTTAGTGTAAGTAATTTCCAGTTTTATTTTGCCTTGCGGATTTTTAAATCCGTATAAGCGTGTCTGGTAAGGATTTATAATAGAAGAAGACCCGCGAAGGTATATTCCGTAATCGATGCGCGCTCCGGCCATTACATCGTTTACATAACGCGTTATGTTAAACCTGTATTCGCCTGCACTTTCAATATAAGTACCATCGCCCGCATTGGCAAACTCATTATTGTCGGGCGAAAATGTCTGTGGTTTACCTGTGGCATCCACATAGGTCAATGCTGTAAGTTTATGTGGAGGAAACAGCGTATTTTTTTCTGCTTTAAAAACCAAAACGGCATTATTAATCACTATTGATGGATTGCTTTCAAAATAGGTTTTTAGAAATGGCAAAACAACCTTGGTGCGAACACCAGCCATTGACTGCAGGTAGGTGTAGTTTTCGCCAGTGGTGCTATCATCCAATGCCTGGTAAACTTCACTGCCAGCATAATAGTCATGGTCGTAATGATTAAATCGCGCCAGTTCATCGAATACGTAATTGAAGGAAAGCGAATCCGAATCAGCACTTATTTTATAGTAAAGCGCCATTTTGCTTTGTGCATTCTTATAGTCAAACACATACATACATCCGGGATTACTCTGGCTTTCGGCTGTTATATAGATGCCATTAAAATAGTTTACAAAGGTGGCATTGTCAGTATACCCGTTATTAGTACGGTTATTATTTATCAGATCGGCCGCAAGGGTCATATCAAGCGGTATGCGGATGTGAGGCACTTTTTTAACTCCGAATTCAGCAATGCTGTCTCCCGGTTTGGTGGTAATTATTGCATCGCCAATAAGTGTTCCTGCAGGCAGAATGGTGCTGGTATAATAAGCGCTATCGGTATTAATTTTCGAGTCCATCTTGTAAACCCTGTACCTTATAGGTGAAGCAGTATCGCCATAATAAGAGTTTAACGCAAGGCATAGCACAAGTGAATCGGGCGTAGCAAGTGAATCGAATTTATTATTAAGTCTTGATACATTTAACTGCATGTAGGCGCTGGCTTTTGTATTACCAAACATGCTTTCATTAAGGCTTCCGATAATATTCAGGGAAACAGGAAATCCGGTGAAGCCATTACTTCTAAGGGTATCTTCTTTTATAGTTGATGTATAAATGGTGGCCGTGTCAAAAACCACCAGGTTAAGATTGTCAGCTTCGGGCAAAATGGTAGTTCCAAGGTCATCGTATTTATTACATGAAATAAGAATAACTGTAAAAACCACTAAAAACAAACCGCCAACGGCACAAATCAAGTTTTTCATAACCGCAAAAATAAATTATTTGAGCACATGGGTTTATAAACCTTTGTTAACGGTAAATGGATGGGTAATGTTATTCACGTTAACCGGTTTTATTTAATTGGCCAATCCCGCCAACAGCTTTTTCATACTAACCTTTTCATCCACTATTGCCGGTATGCTGTCAATAGCAATCCTGTCCTGCTTCATACTGTCGCGGTCGCGCAAGGTAACCGTATTGTCTTCAAGCGTCTGATGATCTATGGTTAAACAGTAAGGAGTTCCGATTGCATCCTGCCTGCGATAGCGCTTACCGATGGAGTCTTTTTCATCATACTGGCAGTAATGATCCATTTTTAAGGTGTCCATAATCTGCCGAGCCTTTTCGGGTAAACCGTCTTTTTTTACCAATGGCAAAACGGCTGCTTTAACCGGTGCAAGGGCAGGGTTTATTTGTAACACCACACGTTCCGAACCATCTTCAAGCTTTTCTTCTTTATAGGAATTTGAGAGCGTTGCCAGGAACATGCGGTCTAAACCAATTGAGGTTTCAACCACGTAAGGCACATAGCTTTCATTAAGTTCAGGATCGAAGTACTGCAGCTTTTTACCCGAATATTTTTCATGTGCTTTAAGGTCAAAGTCGGTGCGCGAATGGATACCTTCTAACTCCTTAAATCCAAACGGAAATTCAAACTCAATGTCGCAGGCTGCATTGGCATAATGAGCAAGTTTAAGGTGGTCGTGATAACGATATTTTTGCTGCGGCATGCCCAAGGCTTTATGCCACTTTAATCGTGTTTCTTTCCAGTAGGCATACCACTCCATTTCAGTACCCGGTTTTACAAAAAACTGCATTTCCATTTGTTCAAATTCGCGCATGCGGAAAATAAACTGCCTGGCAACTATTTCGTTGCGGAATGCCTTTCCGGTTTGGGCAATACCAAAAGGTATTTTCATGCGTCCGCTTTTTTGCACATTTAAAAAGTTAACGAAAATACCCTGTGCAGTTTCGGGCCGTAAGTATATGGTTGATGCTTCTTCGCTTACGCTGCCTACCTGTGTGCTGAACATGAGGTTAAACTGGCGTACATCGGTCCAGTTACGCGAACCGCTTATGGGACAAACAATTTCAAGATCGATGATAATTTGTTTTACCTCGGCAAGGTTGCCTGCCTCCAATGCATTTTTAAACCGGTTATTTATTTCATCAATCTTCTTTTGATTTTCCAATACACGGGCATTGGTGGAGCGAAACATTTGCTCATCAAAGTTATCGAAACGCTTAGCGGCCTTCTCCACTTCCTTTTCAATTTTGGCTTCAATTTTGGCAACATGTTCTTCAATCAGCACATCAGCACGGTAGCGTTTTTTCGAATCTTTATTATCAATAAGCGGATCATTAAAAGCATCCACATGGCCCGAAGCTTTCCATGTAGTAGGGTGCATAAATATAGCGGCATCAATACCTGCAATATTCTCATGCATCTGCACCATGCTTTTCCACCAATATTCCCTGATGTTATTTTTTAAAAGCGATCCGTACTGGCCATAATCATAAACAGCACTCATGCCATCGTAAATTTCGCTTGATGGAAATATGTAGCCGTACTCTTTTGAATGGGAGATTATATTTTTGAATAATTCTTCGTTTGTCATAGCGCGCGAATGTAGTAAAAGCCGCTAAAAGCAAAAGCGTACAGTAAGCGCTAGTTGCGTTAAGGGCAATTAACAGGTATTAATAATTAGCAGAATAATGCAATTAAAATAAAGCGTGTATTTTTGGCAAAAATGAAAAAGCTCCTTTCAATAATTGGTGTTGGTATAATTCTTTTTGTGGCGGCATCGTGCCAGGAAGATGTGTTTACACCCGTAAAGGTAACCTATAAGGTAAAGGTTAAATCGGGGAACACGGTAACCATAACCTGTAATAATGACTATTATTTTGATACCGGGGTGCGCAAGCCCATTAACTGGACAAGTGATGGAACCACCTGGCGGAGCGATCATTTTGTGTATGAAGAGGAAGATTATTTTATCAATGTAGTTTATACAGATTCAACACAGGCGGTTGAAGACAACTATAAAGTGCAGGTGTTTTATAACGATACGATACCTGCAGCTGCTTCCATTACCGATCATGCAGTGCCCGTAGTTGAATTCAGCGGACGGGTTAAAGAACTTTAAATTTTTATCAATGAATGCAACCATAAATATGAATGGAGAAGTAAGATCAATTATCAAGGACGGCATAGCAACAGTTTCGTTTTTTCATCCGCAAAGCAATTCGTTGCCCGGTGAAATTTTAAGAACACTGGCTGATGAAATTACCAGGGCAGGAAACAACCCGGAGGCAAAAGTTATCATACTCAAAAGTGAAGGTGAAAAAGCATTTTGCGCAGGCGCTTCGTTTGATGAGCTGATAACGATAAATGATTTGGAAACCGGCAAAAAATTTTTCAGCGGTTTTGCCGGAGTTATTAATGCCATGCGTAAAGCGCCAAAATTTGTAATTGCACGTGTACACGGAAAAGCTGTTGGCGGTGGTGTTGGCCTTGCCAGTGCTGCCGATTATACCCTGGCAGTAACGGCTGCATCAGTTAAATTAAGTGAGCTTGCTGTTGGCATTGGACCCTTTGTGGTTGGCCCGGCAGTGGAACGAAAAATAGGTACAGCAGCTTTTAGTGAACTGGCTATTAATGCCACCGAATGGCGCGATGCCAGCTGGGCATTCAGCAAAGGGCTGTATGCTGAAACTTTTAAAACGGTTCAGGAGCTGGATGAAGCTATAAACATTTTGGCTGAACGATTATCAAAATCAAATCCTGAAGCCATGATGCTTTTGAAAAAAATATTCTGGCAGGGCACTGAAAACTGGGACACACTTTTAATTGAACGTGCCGAGATGAGCGGCAAATTGGTGTTGAGTGATTTTACCAGGAATGCTATTGCCAGGTTTAAGCAGGGAGCAAGATAGATTTGCAGGCTAATGATAAAGATAATGAGATGACAATAAATTATCTTTACCACTTACAAGAACCAATAAATGATCTTTAGCAAATCTGGAAGTTGTTTTTTATGTTGTTGTTTTTTACTCATTTTCATGTCAGAGGCAAAGGCACAATTTATTGCTCCTGACACAACAGGGAGTATTAAAAGATACGAGAGCGCTTTCGGCATAGATGCTGCATATGAATACCAGGAAACCAATGGTTTCTATCTCGGCTTAAATTACCTGAAAGCCTTTTCAAAAAAAGATACAATTGAAAAAGGTGTGTATGCTCATATTTACGGGCCTGCATTAGGTTTCAGCTTTAATTATGATGGGACGCAAATTTTGTGGGGACAACGATTAGGCATTAACTATTATCGCATTTACCATAGTCTTTTTGGTTTAAACGGAGGTGTGTTTGCTGAGAATTATGCTACGGAAAAATTTACGAATAATGATTTCAGGCTTGGAGTAACAGCAGGTATTTCTGCATCAGGAGTTTTGAGCCTGAATTACAGTTATTCGCAGCCGTTAAATAATGAAACTTTAACAGGCATGCACAAGATCGCACTCGTACTCAATATTAATTTTGTTACTCTTGGTACCGGCCTGAGCCGCGTGGTGCGATATTAATATATCACATTATTATTACTTCCTTTAATTTTAAAATGGACAGATGGCTTACCTGTTCTTTAAAACTTATCTCATGCAAAAAAAAATTACGATAGCAGCATTGTTATCTCTTTCACTTTCGTTTTCATTTTCACAGAAAAAAAGCAACACCACCAACCCTGCTGCAATGCCAGCAGCAGAACGATTAACGGGCTATGATGTTCGCAAAAAACTGGATGAAAATTCGCTGGTAAAAAATGTTGAGTTCCGTAATGTGGGTCCAACTATTATGAGTGGCCGCGTGGTTGATGTGGACGTTTCGCCAACCGACCCTACTCATTTTTATGTGGCTTATGCAAGTGGAGGTTTGTGGTTTACTGAAAACAATGGCATTTCATTCACGCCCGTTTTTGATAAGGAGGCTGTGATGACCATAGGCGATATTGCTGTGGACTGGAAAAATAACATTATCTATATAGGTACAGGCGAAAATAATTCTTCGCGCTCATCATACAGCGGTGTTGGCATTTACAAATCAACTGACAATGGCAAAAACTGGATACGTTTGGGTTTGGAAGAAACACATCACACCGGCAGAATTATTTTACACCCTGCAAATCCGAATATCATTTGGGTGGCATCAATCGGTCATCTTTATACTTTCAATAAAGAGCGGGGCATTTTTAAAACTACTGATGGCGGTAAAACCTGGAAGCAAACTTTATTTGTTGATGATACAACAGGTTGCATTGATCTTGCCATTGATTCAAAAAATCCAAACGTGCTTTATACTTCGGCATGGCATCGCGAACGCAAAGAATGGAACTTTACTGAGAGCGGAAAAACTTCAGGCATTTATAAATCAACCGATGGCGGAGAAACATGGAGCCTTGCAACACCTGCAGGCAGCGGCTTTCCGCAAGGCGATGGAATCGGAAGAATAGGTTTGGCGGTATCAACGCAAAATTCAAATTTGGTTTATGCTGTGTTAGACAATCAAACGCGCAGAGCAAAAGAAGTGAAGCCTGATGCAAAGAAAAAACTGGAGAAAGACAGTTTAAAAAATATGAGCAGGGAAATTTTTCTGGCTTTGGATAATGAGTTGTTAAATGATTTTTTAGATGACAATGAGTTTCCTGAAAAATATTCAGCTAAAAGCGTAAAGGAAATGGTGAGGCAGGATAAAATAAAACCTACAGCTTTGTATGATTACGTGCATGATGCAAATGCACTGCTTTTTGATACGGAAGTTACCGGGCCTGAAATTTACAGAAGCAAGGATGCAGGAAAAACCTGGAATAAAATGAATGATAAATTCCTGGATAACATTTTCTATACGTATGGTTATTACTTCGGGCAGATTCGCATTTCTCCTTTTGATGATAATGAAATTTACATAGGCGGTGTAACGGTTGTGAAAAGTACCGATGCAGGAAAAACTTTTAAAACTATTGATGCTGATAACATGCATGGCGATTATCATGCTTACTACATTAACCCCAACCGCAAGGGACACATTATTATTGGCAACGATGGCGGATTAAATATTTCTTACGATGGCGGCAAAACTTATTTCAAATGCAACTCGCCTGCCGTGGGGCAATTTTATGCTGTTAATGTTGACATGGACAAGCCTTATAACGTTTACGGTGGCTTGCAGGATAACGGTGTATGGACAGGCCCAAGCAATTACCAGGCAGGTTACGGCTGGCATGGCGAAGGACAATATCCGTACAAATTTATTTTAGGTGGTGATGGCATGCAGGTGCAGGTGGACACCCGCGATAACAACACCGTGTATGCAGGTTTTCAGTTTGGGTATTATTACCGGATTGATAAAAAAACCACCGATGCAAAATCTATTAAACCGCAAATTGAATTGGGAGAAAAGCCATTGCGCTTTAACTGGCAATCGCCCATACAGATTTCAAAGTTTAACCAGGACATCATTTATTTCGGCAGCAATAAATTTCATCGCTCGTTTAATAAAGGCGATGACTGGCAAACGCTTTCAGGTGATTTAACGCTTGGCGGAAAAAAGGGTGATGTGGCTTATGGAACATTGACAACTATAGATGAATCGCCAAAAAAATTCGGGTTGATTTATGTTGGCAGTGATGATGGATTAATTCACGTAACTAAAGATGGCGGAAATACGTGGACAAAAATTTCAGATAAATTACCTCAGGGTTTATGGGTGAGCAGGGTTGTTGCAAGTAACCATAAAGAGAACAGGGTGTATTGTTCACTAAATGCTTATCGCAACGACAATTTTACTCCCTATATTTATTCAAGCGATGATTACGGAACTAACTGGAACCGTATAGGTTTGGATTTACCAAATGAACCGGTAAACGTTATTAAGGAAGATCCTAAAAATGAAAGCATACTTTATGTGGGAACGGATAATGGCCTCTATGTTTCATTGAACAGGGGAAAATCATTTATGCTTTTCAGCACCGGGTTACCGGCTGTTGCTGTGCATGATTTAGTAATTCATCCGCGCGATAACGATATTGTTGTGGGCACGCATGGCCGCAGCATTTACATTGCATCAGTTGATTTGCTGCAACAACTGAATGACACCACATTGGCAAAAGATATTTTTGCATTCGGCATCAAACCAAAAACACAAGGCGCTTCGTGGGGAAAAGAAAGAAAGGATTATGGAAGTGAGCTGTACAACAAACCTTCCATCACCATTCCTTATTATGCGAAAGCAAATGGTATTACTACCATCAACATAAAAACTGTAGATGGCAAAATTATAAGAACAATAAATGACACTGCTGAAGCAGGATTGAATTTTGCAAAATATGATTTGACTGTTGATGCATCTGCTATAAATGACTACACCGCTTTTTTGAATAAGGACAAGAAAGCTGACGAGAAAAAAACGGAATTGAAAAAAGCAGATGATGGAAATTACTATTTGCAATCTTCAAAATACACTGTTGAAATTGTAACAGCAGCCGGAGCAAAAGCAACATCATCACTAAATATTAAAGCACCTGAAAAACATGAGCGGGGAGAAACTGGGGAAAGTGAAACACGAAGTAGCCCGGGGGAAAGTGCTTGGGAGAAGATGGGGAAATAATATAGCGATATCTTTACACTAATAATTTCAGCGTAATAATTTTTATTTATTTCCGTTACTAACGAAAATCTATTCGCATGACCATTTCTCTTGAAGATAAAATTATTCACCGCAAAATATTAAACTCTGTTTTTGTAGCTGTTGGTGTAACACTGTTCTTGTTTTTTATTGATGAGGGTTTTTACAATTTAAACTGGATGGCTGATGCCCGCAACTGGGTATTTTTTTTTCTCTACGTTATGTTGCTTTTTACTGCACAGCTTCTATTAATATGGATGTTGTTTCGAACTAAAACAGGCAGGCTTGCTGCCACTGTTCAGCATACCGGTGGAGTGATAGTGGGTATTGCTTTGGCTTTTTATCTTTTCAGCTGATTTTTTAAAATTAAAATGAACGGAACATAAAATTCGGTTAATCATTTTCATTTTATGTTTATCGCTTTAGCTTTGCCCTTAACTAAAAACAAAGGCGATGAAGAAACTTTCCGTATTTATTCTTTTCCAGGCAATATGCTTACAGTGGTTATTTGCACAACCTGCTGTAAATGAAGGCAACATTACTCCATTACTTAAACAGCACATTCAAACACTTGCATCTGATTTGTATGAAGGCCGCGAAACCGGCACCAATGGCGAACAGCTGTCCTACGGCTATATCATTCAGCAGTTTGAAAATATTGGATTAATGCCGCGTGGCGAAACAGGTTTCCTGCAGCCTTTTCCTTTTTCAAAAGGAGTTGTATTGGGCAAAAACAACCAGCTGCAGATTAACGGCAAATCATATGAACTGAAAAAAGATTTTTATCCGTTGCCTTATTTTTTAAATGGCGATGTAAAAGGAAGCGTGGTTGATGTAGGATATGGTATAAGTGCACCAAAGCTTAACCATGATGATTATGCAGGGAAAGAAAATTTACGTGGCAAAATTTTTCTGATGGATTACTTTTCGCCTGAAGGCAATAATCCGCACTCAAAATTTGGCGACTACATGGATGAAAAAACCAAGATTGAAAAAGCCTATGAGCTTGGCGCTGCCGCTGTAATTTTTTATTCTGGTAACGACTCACTCGTAATTCCTGATGCTGATTTTGCAAGACGTATGGGTAAAGAATATATGCCTGTAGTGAAGGTGAATGGTAAAGCCAGGCAGGCACTGTTGTCAAAAAAGAATATAGATGTGCGCATTGTTGTTGATCTTACCAAAGTAGAAGGTAAAGGACATAATGTAGTAGGTTATATTAACAACAATGCAAAATATACAGCAGTTATCACTGCCCATTACGATCACCTGGGTAAGGGCGGAGAAGGATCACTGTACCGTGGCGATTCAACAGTTCATAATGGTGCTGATGACAATGCAAGCGGAGTTGCTGCACTTATTGAACTGGCCAGGTTTATTAAGCTATCGCAATTGAAAAACAATAACTACCTGTTTATTGCATTCAGTGGTGAAGAGAAAGGCCTGCTAGGCAGCAATTATTATGTAAAACATCCGCGCATGCCGCTTGACCAGGTTAATTACAACATCAACCTTGATATGGTTGGCCGCTTAAAGAAAGATGAACCTGTATTAATTATCAACGGTGTTGGTACATCGCCTACATGGAAGGAGGCACTTTCAAAAATTACTCTACTGAAAACCAAAACCACAGAAAGTGGTGTAGGTCCAAGCGATCAAACTTCTTTTTATTTGGAAAACATTCCTGCCATACATTTCTTCAGTGGTACGCATGAAGACTATCATAAGCCAAGTGATGATGAAGATAAAATCAACTATCCAGGTGAAATTCAGATTATCAATTTTATACTTGAATTGATATCACAACTTGATGATAAAGGCAAACTGCCTTTTACAAAAACCAATGACTCGGCTAACGATGATCGCCCGCGGTTTAAAGTTACGCTTGGAGTTGTACCCGACTATGCCTTTGAAGGCGAAGGAATGCGTATAGACGGAGTTACTGACGAAAGACCTGCAGCCACGGCAGGCTTGCAAAAAGGAGATGTAGTGATACAGATTGGAGAAGAAAAAGTTACTGACATGACTTCTTATATGAAAGCTTTAAGCAAGTTCACAAAAGGGGATAAAGCAAAAGTGAAAGCAAAACGTGGGGAGGAGATGATAGAGAAAGAAGTGGTGTTTTAAAACCACTTCTTTTTTTTGAAAAATTTTAGATCACCTGAAAGGCGGAAACTGATTAATAAATAAATTTCAATACGCATGAAAAATAAATACCTGGCAATACTCATTGGATTATTATTTCAAATGACATCGTTTGCCCAGCCTGCTTTTATTACCGACAGCCTTGATGTTTATATAAACAATGCTATGAAGCAATGGCAGGTGCCGGGATTAGCAGTTGCTGTGGTTAAGGATGGAAAAATTGTTTTGGCAAAAGGCTTTGGTGTGAAAGATGTAATATCGAATGAAAAAGTGGATGAATACACTTTATTTCAGATTGCTTCCAACTCCAAAGCATTTACCGGCACAGCTGTAGCCTTGCTTGATTATCAAAAGCAAATTTCGCTGGATGAAAAAGTAACGCAATACATGCCTTCTTTTAAATTGTATGACGACTGTAGTTCTCAGCTTTGTACTGTTCGCGATTTACTCTGCCATCGTTTAGGCTATGAAACATTCCAGGGCGATTTTTTGCATTGGAACAGTAATTTAACACGCAACCAGCTAATCAGCAACCTGAAAAATCTTAAACCTGCATTACCATTTCGTTATTCCTATGGCTATTGCAATATGGGGTTTGTTATTGCCGGGGAGTTAGTAAAACTTAAAACAGATACCAGTTGGGAAGATTTTATACGCGCTCATTTTTTTGAACCGCTGCAGATGAAGCACACCCATACATCGTATGAGCAACTCGTTAAAGATAAAAATGCCTGTAAGCCCTATACGCTGGTTGATGATAAGCTAGTTGCAATTAATTATGCCAACATTGAAAACATTGGTCCTTGTGCCAGTATTAACTCCTGTGTTCGCGATATGGCTAACTGGCTGATGCTGCAGCTTGACAGCGGTCGTTTTAACGGACAGCAGGTTGTACCCTGGCCTGTTATTGCCGAAACACGAACCACGATGATGAATGCAGGCGATGTTAATTCAAAAATGTTTCCTTCAAAACATTTTACCACTTATGGCCTTGGCTGGGAAATGTATGATTACAATGGAAAAAAAGTGATTGAGCATGGCGGAGGTACCAATGGGTTTGTAACCAAAACCAAGTTTATTCCTGAAATGGGCCTTGGGATAATTGTTTACACGAATACCGATGCCAATAGTTTATACGAAGCGCTGGCTGTGCAAATAATTGACGCTTATATGAACCTTCCTTATCGCAATTACAGTGATTTTTATTTCGATCGTTACAGCAGTTTTACTAAAGCCAAACAAGCTAAAATAGATGAAGCAAGAAAAATTGTTGCCCAGAACAACAAACCTGCAATTGACCTCAAGAATTTTACGGGTAAATACAACAACTCGTTTTATGGTGATATAGATATTAAACTGGAAGACAATAAGCTTCGGATCTATTTTGCACATCACCCTTCGAATATTGGTCAGTTGGAGTATATGAATGATAATCAATTTTTGTGTACATACACTGATTTAACCTGGGAGGTAAAAGTTTTGCCGTTTAAAGTGGAGGATAAAAAGGTAAAATCAGTTACTATTAAACTTGCCGACTTTATTGACCCTTTTGCCTACGAGTTTCAAAAGATCAATTAAACTAAAATAAACCTTGGCTATTCGCTGCTGCAATGCGGCAGGCATGGTAATCTTTTTATATTTGCTGCAATAAAATCGAGATAAAAAAGTTATTATTTTTCAGCTTACTTACGTGAAATCAATTAAAAGCCTTTTTGGACTACTGCTTATTTTAAGTTGCATTTTTGGGCTTGTTGTATCCTGCTCCACCAAAAAAAACACATTTACGTCCCGTACTTATCATGAAATGACAGCCCATTACAATGGGTTTTTCAATGCGCGCGAACGGGTTAAAGAAACTGCTAAAAGGCTTTCCACATCGCAGAAAGATCAGTATGAAAGCACGCTTTCGGTATTTAAAATTGGTGACGAAGCACAGGCAAAATCAGCCTACCCTGATATGGACGAAGCCATTAAAAAAGCGTCCATTTCCATTCAGCGACACAGCATGTACATAAAAGGCAAGGAGCGAAACGACTGGATTGATGATAATTACCTGCTCATTGGCAAGGCACAGTTTTATAAGCATGACTTTTGGGCGGCATCAGAAACTTTTCAATATGTAGCAGCTGAATACAAAGACAGCCCTTTGCGTTTTGAAGCCATGATCTGGCTCACACAGGTTTATTTGCAACTGGGTAAATATGTTGACGCTGAATATGTGATTGACTACCTGAAAAATGAACCTAAATTACCGTCACAATACCGCGGGCTATTTTATGCTGTTGCTGCCGATTATTACCTGAAGAAAAAAGATGATGTAAATGCCATTGAAATGCTTGAAAAAGCATTGACTGCCAAACTTAAGCGAGATGTAAAAATAAGATACAACTATATACTGGCGCAGCTTTACCAGAAAACGGGCGAAAGTCAAAAAGCATACAAAGCCTATGAGCGGGTTATTAAAATGAATCCACCTTACGAAATGGCTTTCAATGCAAAAATAAACCGAGCCAGGAATTTTGATGCTTCGAGTGAGAGCGCATCTGATGTGAAAAAGCAGCTCAATAAAATGGTTAAGGATGATAAGAACATTGAATACCTTGACCAGGTTTATTACGCACTGGCAGGGGTATCCGGTAAAGAGAATGATGAACCTGCAGAAATGATGTACCTGAATAAATCAATCAGGGCAAGTGTATCCAACAACAACCAGAAAGCATTATCCTACCTCGACCTTGGCGAAATCTATTTCAGCAGAAAGGATTTTATCAATGCAGAAGCTTATTACGACAGCACCATTCAAAACCTAGCTAAAGAGTTTCCGGAGTATAAAGAGATAGCTGAAAAAAAAGCCAGCCTTACCCGACTGGTGGATAACCTTAAAGTAATTTTGCGTGAAGACAGTTTGCAAAAAATTGCAATGATGACACCTGAAGAGCGTGAAAAATTTGTTGATGATTTAATTAAAAAAGAAAACGAAGAGAAAGAGCGTTTAAAGAAAGAAGAAGAATTACGCAAGCAGCAGGAAAATGAAGCACAGGAATTAAAGGGCCAGGCACTGATGGATGAATATTCGAACAAGAATAAAAATTTGAATCAGAATGCATCAGGCGGAGCATGGTATTTTTATAATCAGAGCACAGTGAGTTTTGGTTTTAATGAGTTTATAAAAAAATGGGGTGAGCGCAAGTATGAAGACAACTGGAGACGAAAAGACAAAGAATCATTCGGAGCACAGGAAGAAACAGATGAGCTTGCTGCAGGTCCTGATATGAAAGCATACAACGACTCCATTGCTAAACTTGATGATGCCAAGCGTAAATCAGCCTACCTTAAAAATGTAACACTGTCTGATACAGCAATAACATCTTCGAACAATAAAATTATTGAAGCCTATTATAACGTTGGAATCATTTACCGCGAACAATTAAAAGAATATCGTTTATCCAACGAAACTTTCGAAACATTGATCCGCAGGTTTCCTGATAACAAGTATAAATTACCAACCTATTATAATTTATACCGCTCCTACTTAACACTTAAAGACCAGGAAAAATCAGATTATTATAAAAACATTTTGTTGAAGGATTACCCTGAATCGGAGTTTGCCAAAATGATACTTAATCCGAATTACTGGCGTGAAACACAAAAGAAAACAGAGATACT
>JBGARN010000030.1:0-35704 GCA_044230205.1 Bacteroidia bacterium | reverse complement strand
TCATGCCCTCCAGCAGTTTTCAAAAAATTTAAAGATGAACATCCTGGTCATGTGGTTATATCTTATATAAATTGTACCGCAGGTATTAAAGCCTTAAGCGATATTATCTGCACATCGAGCAATGCAATAAAAGTTGTAGAAAGTGTACCAATGGATCAGCCCATAATATTTGCACCTGATAAAAATTTGGGCAGGTATATTGAAAAGAAAACCGGACGTAAGATGGTGTTGTGGGATGGCAGTTGTATGGTGCATGAAATATTCTCAGAACAAAAACTGGTTGAATTAAAAAACAGGTTTCCTGTTGCGAAAGTTATTGCACATCCTGAGTGTGAAGAGCATATTTTAAAATTAGCTGATTTTATAGGCAGTACAACAGGGCTTCTGAAATATGCAGTAAACAGTTACGATAAAGAATTTATAGTTGTTACAGAACCTGGTATTTTACACCAGATGCAAAAGGCTGCACCCGATAAAATATTTATAGCAGCTCCGCCTGATAATAATTGTGCATGCAATGAATGCCCTCACATGAAATTAAATACACTGGAAAAAATTTACCTGTGCCTGAAAAATGAAATACCAGAAGTAACTATAGCACCTGAATTAATGAAACCGGCATTGGCACCATTAAAAAGAATGCTTGAAATTAGCGCTAATGCCGGGTTGTAATTAGATGTATTAAATAGGGAAAGAATAATACTTGCTTAATACCTGAAATGTACAGGCAATGTTAAAAAGCAATAGAATTTTTATCCTTGAAAATCTTGTTACTTATTAACCCGCCTGACATATTGTTCTATAGCCATGGTCATAGAAGGTGCTTCAGGCACCGGGGCTTTTACATCAAGTTTTAGTCCGGCATCTAATACTGCCTGCGAGGTAGTGGCGCCAAAAGCTGCAATACGCGTTGCGTTTTGTTTAAACTTAGGAAAGTTTTTGAATAGTGATGTTACTCCCGAAGGAGAGAAAAATACCAGCATATCATAATTTACATTAGCCAGGTCGCTAAGGTCACTGCATACTGTTTTGTAAATAACTGCCTTGGTAAAATCGATATCATTTTCAGCAAGTGTATCTGCAATTTCCTGTTTATGAATATCTGAACAGGGAACCAAAAATTTTTCTTTACGATGTTTTTTAATCAGGTCCATCAAATCGTTGATAGTTTGCTTACCGAAGAATATTTTTCTCTTACGGAACAGAACATATTTCTGTAAATAATATGCAGTAGATTCTGAAATGCAGAAGTATTTAAAACGCTCTACATCTGTTATTCGCATTTCCTGGCAAATCCTGAAAAAGTGATCGGCAGCATGTTTACTGGTTAAAACCACTGCTGAAAAATCAGTAAGATTTACTTTTTGTTTTCTGAATTCCTGTGCGGGTATTCCTTCAATATGAATAAATGGTCTGAAATCAATTTTTAGGTTGTACTTTTTGGCCAGGTCAAAATAAGGCGACTTTTCAGTTTCCGGCCGGGGCTGTGTTACCAGGATACTCTTTACTTTATTGGGTTTAGTAATTTCAGCCTGTTTCACTTTTTCTTCCATCATACTATCCTGGTAATTTTCTATATCGATAAAACTTTGAAAATAATTAATATAGGCGTTATTTCAAGGGCGCAAATGTATAAAAATAAATAAAACAAATTCGGGTGGCCCGCATTTAGCCAAATGACAATGCCTTTTATAAGCCGGTAGAGATAAAATAATACAACAAGCACAATGGATGTTATAAGCAAGTAACCTACGTATTGAACATTAAAGTAAGTTATTGTTATAAGGATTGGGAGCAGCAACATTCCCAGTACATTATTAATCAGGAACAGGTTGAAAATATAAGCAGCAACAGGTTTTTCAAAATTGAAAATAAACCCCATCATTTTAAGTACTATCATTTTTAATGAATAACCCAGGGCAATAAAAAGGGAGATGAAAAGAAATTTTACAAAACCGGTTCCGATAAAATCATTCTGATAGTTGAAGTAATCGCTGATTTTGTAAACAAATAAGGCCAGAACTGCATAACAGATTACGGATAAAAGAACTGAAGCCCGCTGCACTAATATATTTTCATCCCGGATAATCTGGTTGGCAGTATTGTTATTTATAAATGCCCTGAAAATCTGGAATAGAATGCGCGAATAAAAAACTTTAATTAAGGTTACCGTTATCACTATCATCAGAAGTAAAACTGTAAACCAGTCGGGAGTTGCTTTATCCAGTGTTTTAGGATAATAGCGGTTAAACTGTAATTGATGTGACTTGAAAAGTGTATCCACCAAAGCAGGTTCAGGGTTGCGTATAGGCTGTATGATAGTATCAGCCGAAACAAAACCTGAATCGGTAAGTGCAGCAAATGAATTCTCTGTACCTGCCGGTGCAATTGAATCGGCTTTTGCTGAATCAGGAATTAAAGGGATAGCAATTGTGTCCTGCAAAAGATCATTTTAATTAAAGTGCAAAGGAAAACAGCTTTATAAAACCAAATTAATGTTTGTTTAATATTTTTAAACACCCTGGGTTTTATAATCATCTAAAGAGAAAAATTTCTGCTAATGTTGAAACTGAACTTGACACCACCATCAGCCCAGCTGTCGTAAGTGTCTAAAAATTCAGTTTCGATTATTGCCGGTGAATTGGTAAACATAATACTGAATACATGACCACCTGTTTCAAATTCAAGACCAAGACCCAGTGGGTCATAAAAATTTGGATCGGCTTCGTTTCTGCGGTAATCACTAAAAGTGTAGTAATAGTCGGCAATAACACAAATGCTGCGCGTAACCTTAAACCTGAAACCGGCCCCTACAGCAAATAGATCGTTTTCGTCCTGTGGATCGGATACATAATTGCGGTGAACATATAGTGGTGAAATTAAGGCAGAAAATCGTGATGAAAATTGCCGCGCAAAAATGATTTCCGTTGCATACTTTAATCTTCGTGCAGGAATTTTATCTACGTTTCCGTTTTCATCAATAGTTTGAAACTCGTACGTAAGATCTTTCTTTGGGGTATATGATGTGTTAGCAAAAACAGTAATTGCCACTGGGCGCTTGTTATTGGTAGTTTGTTCCAATAGCCTGTATTTAATCAGGCCTTCAAAATTTTCATTGTATTTGCTACGCGAAAGACCTACCTGTAAACGATCAGTTATGCCATATTCAAAAGCAATGCGAATATCGGTTGCATTGTCAAGACCATAAAATTCATGAAAACCTCCGCCTGTTTTTACACTCATGTTGCCAAAACGGTGTGCGATACGAAAATCAAGAACCCGCTTATGAACTGTTTCATTCGTTTGAGTGCTAATAAGCTTTAAAGTTTTAAAAGTTGCTATAACGGGTTGATTCTTTGGTGGAACAGTATCCTTTAACATGTTCATCAGGTCATCCTGTGCCTGGCCTGGCACAACCAGGTAAATAATAAAAACAGCGAGTAAAAACTTCTTCATTGTATAGCAGAATTAGAGAATTATTTTTTTTGAGGGATATACGGCACCATTACAGATTTATGTTTCACGTTTACAACTTCGGCAACTTTTGAAACTACCAGTGTAGGTACTTCAATATTATGATCAGCTACTTTAATGTTAAATGCTCCTTCAATTGTTATGGTATTATTTTTAATAGTGATAGTTGCATTTTCTGTATAGCTTTTTGGTGTATTATGAATAGTTAATACGCCTGTAGCTGCTACGTTATAAGTACCATCCTTGTTCCAGTCTATAGTGTCGTTTATTTTTCCTTTGAAGACAGCTACAGGATATTTATCACTTTCCATATATTTTTCATTAAAGTGTTCCTGCATTAAAGGCTTTTTAAATTTAAAAGATTTGATGTCAACCATAAAGTTAACCTCTTTGGTGGTCGTATTGATAATAGCACCAAGCGTGTTGGATGTGGCATCAATATTTTCAAGTGGAGTTTCGGAAAAAAAACTAATAGTGCCGTTTTTACAGATAAATATTGAAGGCGATTGCGCCTTAGCTTCAAAATTGCTAAGCCATAAAATTATAATTGCCAATATTATTTTAATGTTCATGTATTGCAATTTAGTCGCATTAGTTCAAACAGTTAGTCACATCCAATATAGCCATCAGCAATCCACTGATCAAGTTTGCTTTTATCAGAAGAACTTAAAACATTTCCTAGAGGCATATGTAAAGGATCTGCAGGGTCAAGATTAATTCTGAATTGTACAGATCCATTGTCAAGGTAGGGCTTAATACCAGCATAGGATGTAAAGTCACCCGTTCAGGAACCACCAGGGTCGTGACAGCCTGAACTGGCACAATTACTATCAATAATAGGTTTAATGGTTAAATGGTAGTATGTGGTATCGCATCCATTTATCGGCTCAGCAATATCCCCCTTATCATACAGACAGCCGCTCAATAATCCTGTTGCTAAAAGTATGATCATAACAAGAAGGTTCTTCATAAGAATGTTAATAAGTGTTACAAATGTATTATTGAACAATATAATGTCAAACATTATAAAGTGTTTGAAGTTATCATAAATACATAAATATTACAGTAGGCTACATGTATTCATTTTTACTTCAGGTTAATTTTAATTGAATTACATTTGCCATCCGTTTTAAAAAATCAAACAACTCAATAAGCAATACGAATAAATATGGCAACCGATCGTTTTCAGGCTCCTGATTATTACCAGATAGATGATCTACTTACAGATGAACATAAATTAATTAGAAATACTGTTCGCGAATGGGTGAAAAAGGAAGTTTCACCAATAATTGAAGATTATGCACAACGTGCAGAATTTCCTAAGCAACTCATATCAGGTCTTGCACAAATTGGTGCATTTGGACCATATATTCCAACTGAATATGGCGGTGCAGGGCTTGATCAAATCAGTTACGGATTAATAATGCAGGAAATTGAACGTGGCGATTCGGGTATACGCAGTACGGCAAGTGTACAGAGTTCACTGGTTATGTATCCGATTTATACCTACGGATCAGAAGAGCAGCGTAAAAAATATTTACCAAAGTTGGCTACCGGTGAATTAATGGGTTGTTTTGGTTTAACTGAACCAGATGCAGGATCTAACCCCAGTGGTATGCTTTCAAATTTTAAAGATGCCGGTGACCATGTAATTCTTAATGGAAGTAAAATGTGGATCAGCAATGCACCATTTGCTGATATAGCAGTTGTATGGGCAAAAGATGAAGCCGGTGTGATACACGGTATGGTAGTTGAGCGCGGAATGGAAGGATTTACAACACCTGAAACTCATGGCAAATGGAGTTTGCGGGCAAGTGCAACTGGGGAGCTTGTTTTTGACAATGTAAAGGTTCCAAAGCAAAATATTTTTCCTAATGTTAAAGGATTAAAAGGGCCATTAGGGTGTCTTAATAGTGCCCGGTATGGAATATCATGGGGAGTAATTGGTGCTGCAATGGATTGCTATGATTCTGCACTTCGTTATTCAAAAGAGCGAAAGCAATTTGGAAGACCTATAGGTGGTTTTCAATTACAGCAGAAGAAACTTGCCGAAATGATAACAGAAATAACTAAGGCACAATTACTGGCATGGCGGTTAGGTATGTTGAAAAACGAGAACCGTGCTACACCACAACAAATATCAATGGCTAAGCGTAATAATGTTAACATGGCCATCCATATTGCCCGAGAAGCACGCCAAATACATGGCGGGATGGGCATTACAGGCGAGTACCCCATTATGAGGCACATGATGAATCTTGAATCGGTAATAACTTACGAAGGCACGCATGATATTCATTTATTAATTACCGGAATGGATATTACAGGCGAAAATGCTTTTAGCTAATATTTTCTATTTTTGTAATTGTATATATCAACTTTTCACTTTGTAATAGCAGATATAGTTTTCCCCGAAAAAGTGTTCTAATAAGCGGGCATCTTTTCAAATGCTAAAAATTCATGGCTGTTAATGATCATTCATACATAATTATAGGTGGCAGCACAAAATGTGCTACCTCATCAGTTTTTATGTACCTGGCTGATCATCCCTCTGTATCACGCAGTAAGTTAAAAGAAAGCCGATTTTTCTGGACAGGTGAATATCCTTTAAAAAAGGAACAGGTAAACTATCTGGATGGTATTGAAAAATATGATCAGTTATTTGAAGACAAAGCAGGCGCCACCTTCAGACTTGAGGCTACTCCTGATTATTTATATAGTTCGAAAACGGCACAACTCATTCATGAAAATTTAAAAAAAGTAAAGCTCATTTTCATTTTCAGAGACCCGGTTAGCAGAATTATTTCGTGGTATAAATTCGCAAGGCAATTAAATCTGATTACAAGCGATGTTTCCATTGATGATTATATACTCGCTCAGTTGAATGCAACTAATAGTAATCCCCCTCAATATATGAGAGCTGTTGAGCAATGCAGGTATCAACATTATCTCGAGGACTATCAACGAATTTTTGGGACTGACGATATTCTTGTATTAAAATATGAAGACCTGTCGAAGCATCCTATTGAAGCTACGCATAAGGTTTGCACATTTCTGGGGATTGATGAGTCTTTTTACAATACATATGATTTCAAAATAGTTAATCAATCGGTCAATATAAAGAATGCAGGGCTTTACCACGGCTACCGGCAAATGCAGAAAGTTTTGAGAAGAAAATTTAAACACACTGTGCCTGAAGTTATAAGAAAGCCAATTAGCAGATTGTTTAAAGGTGTTGACAACATGTATTTGAGAAACGCATCCAGTGATTGGGGAGAAATTAAAATTTCCCGGGATGTTTTAGCCCAGCTTAACAGCTATTTTGAAAGCGAAAGCGCTGTTGCTTAAATAGTGTATAGGACATAAGATATTTAAAGTAATACAGGATCAATGAAATTCAGAATATCGTCAATTGTTTTTGCGCTTGCTTTATATCTTCCTTTTGAAACAATTATTCTGAAGTACCTTCCCGTCCCTGACACTGTATATTCATGGCTTCGCCTAGGAATAGAAAGTGTTATCTATGTATTGTTTACTTTACTCCTGCTCAATAATTTTTCCAAAGGAAAGTTTCTGAACAAAACATTACTTGATATTCCCTTTATAGCATTTGTTGTATATGCATTATTTACAATGATAGTAAATCATGCACCAGTGGGTGATAGTCTTGTTGATTTAAGGGGTTTGCTTAAGTACTCTTTGCTTTATTTTATTCTTGCAAATATTGATGTGCATACTTCATCGCTGCGAAAATTCTATAGTGCATTTTTAATTGTGGCACTAATACAGGGATTAATTGCAGCCCAACAGCATTTCATGGGTATCAGTCAGTTTTGGTATCCACGTGCTTCAGCTGTAGAAATTGCGGGTAAGGCAACTGCAAATTTCAAGTTGCTTAATACATCATGGTCTGGAGGCCGCGAACAAGGAGCAGCAATCGGCACATTTGGCGATACTGTGCCATTGGGCAATTTTATGGTTGTTTCAATAACCATTATTGCTGCACTATTTATTGGATACATCAAGATAAAGCCTTACAGAATGCTATTGTTAATTATTACAATGCTTTCAGTTTTATTCGCCCTGTTTTGTACATATTCACGTGGTTCAGTATTAGTAGGATTTTTAGGTATACCCTTGGTGTTTCTGTTTAGCAGGCAGTTATATAAATTATATCCGGTTGCATTAGCAGGAACTTTTATACTTGCCGCATTTATTGCATATACGGCTATTGCACCAAAACCTAAGCAAACCTATTACAATCCCAAACAGGTTTATACTGATCCGGTATCAAATTTTATGAATGCTTTTACATCATCATATGCTGAAAAAACATTAGATAATTCAAGGGGTTATGTAATTGCAACAATTTTACCCGGTTTGATAAATACAATTCCCTTAATAGGTTATGGCCCTGCTATGGAAAATTCTTTAACACTGGTATGCAATACAGTTCTAGGTGAGGGTAATTTTCATGCAGATAATGTTATGGTAATAGCAGATGTTTATTGGTTGGCGCTTTTAGCTTGTTATGGATTTATTGGTCTCGGGCTAATTTTGATTATTATGGGATACCTTTTCTATGGGGGGTATATTGTATTTACAAAGACACCGCATGCTGAATATAAGATTGTAGGACTAATTTTAATTGTGATTATTCTTGTAAACGTTCCTTATATGTTTATAATTCGTTCATTAATATTCAGGCCTTTTGCATTTTATTTCTGGTTTTTTGCTGGTTTAATGGCCAGCGAATACCGAAGAATAATTGCTGAACAAAAAAAGAGCACATCATTATTAGAAAATAAGCAAGAAGTACCAATTAAGAAACCAGTAGCTATATGAGGATTATTCTAGCACACAAATTTTGGCGTACTCTTTCTGGTGCCGAAATGTATTTTCATGACGTTGAACGAATTTTAAAACTGAATGGTCATGAAGTGAAAATATTTACCACCAACTTTAATGCTGAAGGCGGCATTGATGAAAAAGTAAATGATCCTTCTGTAGTGTATGGTATCCCTAATAACTATTTAAGAGGTAATTTTCTAAATAGAATTAGTAATCTGCCGTCCATCATTTATTCCAAGCCTAATAAACATGCTTTCTCAAAACTAATTGATGAGTTTAAGCCTAATGTTGTGCACTGCTTTTCATTAAATGTTGCTCTGTCCCCCAGCTTATTAGATGCTTGCAGAGAAAAAGGTGTTCCGGTTGTAATGAGTTGTAATGACTACAAACATATTTGTACCAACTATAGGTTGTATCATCATGGTAAAATTTGTACCGATTGCAAAGGCGGTAAGCTATACATGCCAGTAATTAATAATTGCTGTAAACATTCATTTGCGTTTAGCGTAGCAAGCAGCATTGAAGCTTATAGTCATGAACGAATGGATCTTTTTCGTAAAAACATACATACCTTCTCTTATGAAAGTAAATTTATGCGAGATATAACGGATGAGTTTTGGAAAGGGAAGAAGCATAGAAGCTATCTGTTAGGAAAACCATTCCACGCCCCCGCTTATCAACCTCATTATCAATATGATAACTATTTTTTATATATTGGCAGACTTAGCGATGAAAAGGGTGTTGATGTTTTATTAAAAGCAGCACAGTTAGTTCCTGAGGCTAAATTAAAAATTGTTGGCACCGGCCCATACAGGCAATATTTGGAAAATCTTTCGAAAGAACTGAAATTAAATAATGTTGAATTTGTTGGAAGTAAATGGGGAGAGGAAGCCAAAGATTTTATTCGCAACTCCCGTTTTATTGTGATACCATCGTTATGGTTTGAAAATTTTCCCTATGTAATTACTGAAACTTATGCATTAGGTAAATCATTAATTGGAAGCGACAGGGGAGGAATACCAGAGAATATTGAAGTTGGTAAAACAGGTTACGTTTATCCTGCTGATGATTACAATAGACTTTCTGAAATTATTAAATTAATGTGGGAGCAGCAGGAGCAAACAAAACAGATGGGAGTTTACGCTAAAAAGAAAGTTGACGAAGAGTTTAATGACACAGTTTTTTATCAAAAACTTTTAACCTTGTATCATAGTACAGTAAATACCTAAGCAACCAGAATCTAAAGTTGTACTAAAATTAGCTAACCAAGGCCGCACAAATTATTATTTTTGTGCCGTGAATAATTCTTATGATATTATAGTTGTTGGGGCCGGCCACGCTGGATGTGAAGCTGCAGCGGCTGCTGCCAACATGGGTAGCCGTGTTCTGCTTATTACCATGAATATGCAATCCATCGCTCAAATGAGTTGTAATCCAGCAATGGGAGGAATTGCAAAAGGACAAATTGTACGGGAAATTGATGCATTGGGTGGATATTCAGGGATAGTTAGCGATAAAAGCACGGTTCAATTTAGAATGTTAAACCGGAGCAAGGGGCCGGCAATGTGGAGCCCTCGTTCACAGAATGACCGTATGATGTTTGCTGCTGAGTGGAGAAAGTTGCTGGAGCAAACGCCTAACATTGATTTTTGGCAGGATATGGTCAATGAAATTTCTATCATTAACGGAAAGGTATCTGGTGTAAAGACGATGATGGGAATAAGCTTTACTGCCAAGGCAGTTGTTTTAACAAATGGTACCTTCTTAAACGGGATAATACATATAGGTGAAAAACAATTTGGTGGCGGAAGATCAGGAGAAAGTGCAGCAAAAGGTATTACTGAGCAGTTAGTAAATCTTGGTTTTGAAAGTGGAAGAATGAAGACAGGCACACCTCCACGTTTAGATGGTCGATCGCTGAATTACTCAAAGATGGAAGTTCAGGAGGGCGATATTAATCCTGAAAAATTCTCATTCCTGGAAAGCACATCCCCTTTTAGAATTTCTGATACAAACGGAAATAGAAAGCAACTTTGCTGTTGGATTACTTACACGAATGAAAAGGTTCATGAAATTTTAAAAACAGGCTTTGATAAAAGCCCTATGTACTCAGGACGAATTCAGGGTGTTGGTCCAAGATATTGTCCAAGCATTGAAGATAAGATAAACAGATTCGCAGATAAAGAAAGGCATCAACTTTTTATAGAGCCAGAAGGCTGGAATACAGTTGAAATATATTTAAATGGATTCTCTACATCCTTGCCAGAGGAAACCCAATACCAGGCTTTAAAAATGATTCCGGGTCTTGAAAATGCAAAGATGTTCCGACCTGGATATGCTATCGAATATGATTATTTTCCCCCAACACAATTGAACACAAGTCTTGAAACCAAGCTTATTGAAAATCTTTATTTTGCCGGACAGATAAATGGGACTACAGGTTATGAAGAAGCAGCATGTCAAGGGTTGATGGCCGGAATTAACGCTCATCAAAAAATTAATGAAAAGCTTCCTCTAGTGTTAAGAAGATCTGAAGCCTATATAGGTGTTTTAATTGATGACCTGGTAACCAAAGGAACTAATGAGCCATATAGGATGTTCACCTCAAGAGCTGAATTCAGAACAATTTTAAGGCATGATAATGCGGATTTAAGACTTACCCCAAGTGGCTATGAAATTGGTTTGGCATCAAGGGAAAGAATGGATAAGGTAATTGAAAAAAGGGAGAAGACAGATGCTGTTGTTCAGTACTTTAAGGCAGAAAGCATAAGCCCTGATACGGTTAATAATAAGCTTGTTTCACGTGGAACGGACATTTTAAAGCAAAAGGTTAAGATGTTCAGCCTTTTACAAAGACCGCAATTGGTTCTTGCTGATATTTTAGATTGTGATGAGAGATTACAAAATTACGTTAGCGAAATGAATATAACTGATGAGGTGCTCGAGCAGGCTGAAATTTCAATTAAGTACGAAGGATATATTGAAAAAGAATATGAAATAGTACAAAAAATGAGCAAACTTGATGATATTGTACTTCATAGTAACTTTGATTATTCCAGAGTTAATTCTTTGTCAGTTGAAGCAAGACAAAAACTTAGTGAAATAAAGCCAAAAACACTAGGTCAAGCTTCTCGAATAAGTGGAGTCTCGCCATCTGACATTTCAATTTTAATGATTTATTTAGGAAGATAATAAGAGATTCGTCTTATGGAAATCATTAATAATTGTCCAGTTTGCAATACTTCAGGCTTTTCTGATTTTATAAAATGCATTGACTATACCGTTTCACGTGAAACTTTCCAAATAGTATCATGTAACAATTGCAAATTCAAATTTACTAACCCGAGGCCATTACAAAGTGAAATTGGAAAGTACTATCAATCTGAGGATTATATTTCACATTCAAATTCTAAAAAAGGCGTCTTCAATCTCGCTTACCATTTGGTAAGAAGCCTAGCTATTAAACGTAAGATTAAACTAATAAACAGTTTTAATGCAACTCGAAAAAGATTGATTGATATTGGTTGTGGTACTGGTGAGTTTCTTTACAATGCGAAGAAAGATAACTGGGAAACACTTGGACTTGAACCAAGCGAACAAGCAAGAGATTATGCCATAAAGAAAAACGGTTTGAACGTTTATAATCTCGATTATTTTGATAATATACCAGATCAGTCTTTTGATGTTATTACAATGTGGCATGTTTTAGAACATGTACCTGATCTAAGTTTTTTCTTATCTAAACTTAACAGAATATTAGTTAATAATGGAACTTTGCTTATTGCAGTGCCTAATGCCGATGCATTTGATTGCAGTTTTTATAAAGATAAGTGGGCAGCTTATGATGTACCAAGGCATTTAAATCATTTTTCAATTGATACTATGACTAAATTATTGAATAATAATGATTTAATTATAATCAAGATTATTACAATGCCATTTGACTCATTTTATATTTCAATGCTTAGTGAAAAATATTCGGGTTCGGGTGTTATTAAAATGATAGTGATGGGCATTATTAATGGATTGAGGTCAAATTTGAAAGCAAAAGGTAACCCCAAATTTTCTTCAAGTCTTATTTACCTAATTAAGAAAAACAACTGAACTTAAGATTAGCCTTAATTTAATCTTTAAAAATTTTCCAACTGTGCAAAACAGATGTATTCATTTGATTTTATTTGTAAAAAATGAATCAGTCACCAGAACAAAGTTTTAAAGAATTAATTGATAGTTTACCTAAGTCAGGAGTTAAGTCAGGCTTTGATTTAAATGATTCAATTGATAACAATTTACCGTTCAGAGATTTAGAAGCAGCAAAACAGCGAGCCGCTATTCGAAGGTGGAAGTTAGTTGAAAATCTTGATAGATATTTGATTGAGTTTGAAGCTAATTTTATTAAAACGGGTGGTAAAATAATATGGGCCAGAAATTCCGATGAAGCAAAATCGACCATAGTTGAAGTATTAGCTAAGCACAATCTACGGCAGGCATCTCTTTTTGGGGAATCAATAATTAATGAACTGGATTTATACAATCAACTAAGTCTTGAAGACATTAAACTGCTTCCATTAAAAACGGGCATTGAAAAGGATGTTGCTCTTATTGCCCAAGCCGATATGTTTATCTCTGACCCAGGGGTAATTCTTTTTAATGGACTTACTAAGTATACACATAAGGTTATTGCAAAAAGCAGATGTATAATAGCTGTTGCAGGAATTAATGATGGTTTACAAAATATTAATGATTTAACACTTTTTCTGCAGTTTAAAAATGCACAGAAACATAAGAATCATAATAGTGATTTTTCATTACTTTTTGGTCCAAGAACTTCTGCAGATTCAGATTCAACCAAAGAGATTTATCTTTTAATTGTTGACAACGGGCGCAGTAATTTATTACCAGATAAAAAATCACGGCAAGCAGCATGGTGTATAAACTGTGGATCTTGCGAAAAGGTTTGCCCAATTAATAATGTAATTAATCCGGTTTCAGGTATTTATGAAAGCCCTATCAATTCAGTTCAATTGTCATATACAATTGATGCTGAAGAATTTCAATATCTTAGCAGGGCAACAACTTTATGTGGAGCATGTAGTGATATTTGCCCGGTGAAAATTAACCTTCATGGTATTTTTATTCATAATCGAAGTAAGGCAAACGCACTTCAATTAACACCACAAAAAGAACGCTGGTTTTATCTATTGTGGAAAAAAGCGATGCTCCGAAAAAGTAAATTCAATTTTGGAACTTTTAAGAGCAATCACTTAATTATGGAAACTATCTATAGTAAAATTTGGGGATCAGCAGAAAATGCTCCCCCCTTTGCAAAAAAAACGTTCAATGAGATTTGGAAAGAGAGAAATAAACAATGAGACTATAATTTAGTAAACTTTTGCAACGTATATCGTCCACTGCTGCTTTCCGATCTTATAAGGTAAATACCAGCTTTCAGAAATGAAACATCAATATGCGTATATGGAGGAGTTATGTTTTTTATTGTCGTAACTGACCTTCCTTCCGCATTGAATATTGTTAGATTTTTAATTTTCTGATTAGAAGTAATTGTAAGATTATTATGTGCAGGAACCGGGAACAAGCCAATCATTGGCTCAACATTTTCTTCAAGTGATGTAATTAAATTAGCACATATTAATCCTGCAACAGAGCTTCCGATCCACAACCTGTTACTATCATCAATTGTAATACTGTTAATATAATCATCGGGTAAACCAGAATTTGACGAAGTATAATGGCTGTAATTGAAGCCTGATTTCATAATCAAACCATCACCTTGACTCCCTATCCACAAGTTTTGATTATTATCAAATTTTACGCAGCTTAATGAGTTGCTAGGAATAGCGGAATTGGTTGTATTGTAATTAATCCAACTGCCAGCTCCAATATATACAATAAGCCCGCCTGATGGAGCAGAAAGCCAAGCATTGCCTGCCATATCAAAATCAATACCCGAAAGCGAATTATCTGGGAAACCTGAATTAGCTATCGTATAGGTTGTAAATAAAGTATCAGTTACCAATGTAAGCCCACCATTAATGGTGCAAATAAATTTAACCTGGTCATTTCTGATTTTAACGGCACTGATACTATTACTTGCAAGATTTGAATTAAAGAAGTCGTAAACAGTAAAATCTGTTCCGTCAAAAACATTCAGACCACCTATAGTCGCACACCACTTATGGCCAACAGAATCAATAGCAATACTTTTAATATAATCAGCACTTAGCTGGGAGTTATTCGTATTCCATGATATCCAATTTGTTCCGTCAAATTGAGTTAATCCGCCATTTTCCGTTCCAATCCATTTTATACCTGCACTATCAATTGTTATAGCACGTACTGCATTATGTGGTAATCCGCTGTTTGATGTGTTGTATGTTGTCCAATTAATTCCATCAAACACCGCTAATCCAAAATCAGTTCCTATCCATTTCGTATTATTTGCATCTATTGTTACACACCTTACAGTATTATCTGGAAGGCCGGAATTGGTAGTAGTGTAATTAGTAAAGTTTAATTGAGCGAAACTACCGGATGATAAAAACAATACAATTAAAAGTGTAAAAATTATACGCATCATGCTTTCAATATTAAATTAGTTTTCTTCAAAGAAATAACAAAGCTAATTTGGGCATTAATATTCAGAAAAATAAGTTTCATGATAAATATCATTATGATTCCTTTCGGGTATTAAACAATGTTTACATTAGTCGCCAATGCTAAAAGGAAGGCTGGCCAAAATCTGGAAAAAATTCGGACCTGGTCTGATTACAGGAGCCAGCGATGACGATCCCTCGGGAATAGCTACATATACCCAAGCCGGATCGAGATTCGGGACCCAATTATTGTGGACAGCGGTAATAACTTATCCATTGATAGTGGCTATCCAGGAGATGTGTGCACGTATAGGATTAGTTACCGGAAAAGGCTTAACAGGAGTTATTAAAGAACATTATCCGAGGTATATCTTATATGTTATTTTGATGCTGAGTTTGCCCTCAATTATTTTAAATATTGGAGCAGATATTGCAGCTATGGGAGTTGTTGCCAATTTACTGATTCCTGATGTGCCCGCATTTCTTTTCTCGATCATTTTCACACTCTTTCTCATCTATGCGATTATCAATTGGAATTACCGAAAAATAGCAAATGCGTTAAAATATCTCTGCCTGGTTTTGCTTTGTTACCTGATAATTCCCTTTTTAATCAGAACCAATTGGAGAATTGTTATCAGGGACACTTTCTTTCCAACGTTTGGAAATAATCCGGAATTCTACCTTGCCCTGGTTGGTATATTAGGAACAACTATTTCTCCTTATCTTTTTTTCTGGCAGGCTTCTATGGAGGCTGAAGAAGTTCATCAGAAACACCTGGTAGTTGATAAAAGGATTATGTCTGATATGGAAACTGATGTAAGCGGAGGGCTGCTATTTACCAATTTGGTTTTCTATTTCATTGTGTTGACTTCTGCAATGGTTTTGTACAGCTCCGGAATACGTAATGTTGAAACAGTTGAGCAAGCTGCATCAGCCTTAAAGCCGCTGGCGGGCAATATGGCCTATTTACTTTTTGCTATTGGTGTAATTGGAACAGGTCTTTTGGCTATACCTGTGCTTGCCGGTTCATTAAGCTATATGATTGCAGAAATATTTAACTGGAAAGAAGGTCTTGATAAGAAATTTAGTGAAGCCAGGGGTTTTTATATTGCAATGATTCTCTCTTTGACTACAGGCTTGATAATACATTTTCTTGATTTTAGTCCGATCCAGGCATTAATCTATACTGCTGTACTATATGGTTGTTGCGCGCCCATATTGATAGCATTAATACTTCATATTTGCAATAACAAGACAATTATGGGTCATTATTGTAACACTACAATATCTAACATTTTGGCCTTAATCGCCTTAATTCTTATGACTTCTGCAGTAATAGCACTTTTATATATTACTCTTACCTGATCAAACTAGTGTTAATTCGATAAAGTCTATTTAATAGTTATTGACTTTCGTTAAAATGTGGAATATCATTAGCTTCCTAAACCAAGCAACAACTCTGTAATATAATTTAACCCCACCCTATAAACCTGAAAAAATTGTCAAAAAATGGATGTCAGCTGTGTACAAGGATAAGTCAGATTTTCCTTTAAGATTAAATGTAAATATTCAGACTAGTGGCGTTCAAAATTTGAATATTAATTAGTTTAATATAAAACCATTGCTAAAAGCCGCTTTTTATATGATTTTATGATTGGAAATTATTTAAATCATTGACGTAATTTATAGAAATTCATAAAGTTAAAAGATTATATTTGACTGCATTTTTCAATTCTGAAATCATTAACCATTTTTATTTTAGCCATTAATCTATTATTCAACTAACTTCTTTAATTCTTATTCAGTCCAAAATGAAACAAATCATTCTTTACTTTAAAAGCGTATTGTTTAAACATTCGGAATTAAAACCAATCTTGTTTATACCTTTTTTGCTTGCAGTTTTTAATTTGATATCAAATAGGGCAAACAGCCAACTGTTGCAGATGACCGATTTTGCTTTTTATGCAGGATCAGGTGTACCAGGAGCAAGTGCACCCGGAGGTGCGGGATATGGAGTTTTTATCGGATCTTCAAATACCATTAACAATGGATCAATAGGTAGTAATGTTCTGGTACAATCAACCGGTAATGCCTACATTGGAACCAACATCTATTCAAAAGGAAGAGTTATACTTACCAACAGCAATACAGTTGGAGGAAGAATTACAGCTCAGAATATTAATGCTTTAAGTGGAACAATACTCTCGGTTGGATCAAGCGCAGTGTTGAGTGGCAATATAGATGTGAATGGAAATATAGTAGTAGGTGGCGGAACAGTTTCAGGAACTGTGACACATCCTGCAGGAACCTCCTATTCTGGACCTGCACCGGCAGGAGGAAACATAATTGGCACACCAAGTTTTCCAACATTTCCTGCAATGCCGCCTATAACAGCGTTTCCGGCAGCGGGAGCAACTAACATTTCAGGTAACATCACACTAACCCCAGGTTCCTATGGAAATGTAAATTTAGGAGGAAACAAAACAATAACCTTTAATGGTCCCGGAGTGTATGTATTTAACTCAATCAACTGTTCTGGCAGTTCCAATGGTTTTGTATTTAACTTTCAAAATACTGCTTCCGGTAATTTTTATATTTATGTACATGGTGATGCAAATATGGGTAAATCGAATGCCAGTTTGCTTAATGGAGGAAGCGCATCACGCATTTTTACAGAAATTCACGGCACAGGATCAACATCTGCATGCAATTACGCAGCTTTTCAGATAAATAACGGTTCATCTGGTGGTGGCTCAAAATGGTTAGGAACAGTATATGCACCTTATGGAGCCATTCTAGTTGGATCAGGAACCGGTTCATCAAACATTACAGGTGCGCTTTGGAGTGGTACTCAAGTAAATGTTCAAAGTGGAGTAAATATGGTTTATGCTCCATTTATTCAATGTTCAACACCTAATGCTAATGCGGGACCCGACAAAGTGATTAATTGTATAAATACTACTGTACAATTAAATGGGTCATCTGCAACTTCGGGAGTTAGTTACAGTTGGACAGCGATCAGTGGCGGCAATATTTCATACGGTAGCAATACTGCAACACCAACAGTTACAACGGCAGGCACCTATATACTTACAGTTACAACAGCAAATGGAGGCTGCACTGCAAAAGACACTACCATAGTAACCGTTAACAACTCGGCTCCAAATGTAAATGCCGGAACTGACAAGGTAATCAATTGTATCAATACCACAGTTCAGTTAAACGGATCATCCACTACTTCGGGTGTTAGTTATAGTTGGACAGCTACTGCCGGGGGAAACATTTCGATAGGCGGTAACACAGCAACACCAACAGCAACCACATCAGGAACCTATATTCTTACAGTAACCAATGCCACAAACGGATGTACATCGAAAGACACAGCCATTGTAACGGTTAACAATACAACACCTAATGCAAACGCTGGTACTGATAATATAATTTCCTGTGCCTTTTTAACCAGGCAGCTTAATGGTTCATCAATCACCCCGGGTGTATCTTACAACTGGACGGCAATTAATGGCGGTCATATTTTATCAGGGAGCAATACAGCTACACCTACGGTAGATTCTGTTGGAACCTATACGCTTACCGTTACTAATACTGTTAACGGCTGCACAGCAAGCGATGTGGCTGTTATTTTTCAGGGACCTTGTATTTTCCCATATTATCCGCCCCCCGCTGGCGGAAAAACATATGATCTTATTGGATCAGAATTAACTTCTTTGTATTTCAACTTTAATCCGAATATAAGTGACACACTTGATAATATTTACCAGATAGCAAGTGACAGTGTATACATTGAAGTTATAGCTCGTGACGGACAATATGCAACATTGCTTTCTTTGCTGCAGACATCACCTTATGGGATTACAGATTTAATTGACAATGGGCCTAATACTTTATTCATTTCTGGACTCTATCCTGTAGCCAATCTTAAAAAATTAGACAGCCTTCCAAACCTGATTGACTATGTACGTCCTTTATTTCCACCGGTTTCAAATACTGGTATTGTAAGCAGTGCAGGTGATAGTGCGTTACAAGCAGGAATTACCCGATCTGGATTCCAATTAACCGGACAGGGTGTCAAAGTTGGTGTCTTATCTGATAGTTATAATACTGTTTTGGGCAATCCTGCTCTTACTGACGTATTAAACGGAGATTTACCAGGTATTGGAAATTCTGACAATCCAGAGCCAGTGCATGTTATCAAAGAATATCCTTTTGGAAGAAGAACTGATGAAGGTCGTGCTATGTTACAAATTGTTCATGACATGGCACCTAAAGCTAAACTTGCCTTTCGTACAGGTTTTATTAGTTCAGGTGATTTCGCTCAAGGCATTCTTGCACTTAAGCAGGATAGTTGTGATGTAATTGTTGATGATGTTACATTTATTACTGAGCCTTTCTTCCAGGATGGAGTAGTTGCTCAGGCTGTTGATTACGTAACAAGTCAAAATGTTAGCTATTTCTCAGCTGCAGGAAATTTTGGAAACAAATCCTATCAAAATACATTTAATCCGGTACCCGCTCCAAATGGACTAATTGGAACAGCACATAATTTTGGTGGTGGTGATGTTTATCAAAACCTTACACTTCAGCCCGGCAACTATACTATTGTTTTGCAATGGCAAGATTCAATTTATTCTCAGGGTCAAGTAACTAGCGGAACAGTTAATGATTTTGATATTTACCTTACGGCTGATAACGGACTAACACTGTTCGGCTTCAACCGCGACAATACTGGTGGCGATCCAATTGAGGTTCTACCATTTACAGTGGGTGGTACTGTACCGCAAAATGCTAGCCTGTTGGTTACTCGTGAATCAGGCAATACCAATGCACTTTTTAAATATATTCTCTTCAGAGGAGAAGGAATAATTGCTGAATATAATAGTGGAACCTCAACTTTAGTTGGACAAGCCAATGCTGCTGGTGCGATTGCTGTTGGAGCCGTTCTTTATACTAATACCCCGGCTTATGGTATTAATCCTCCCACCGTAGCATCATTTAGTTCAACAGGTGGTACGCCTGTTAATGGTGTAGTTCGCAATAAACCCGAATTATGCGCGCCTAATGGTGTTAACACAACTGTTAACATGGGAGGGGTAAATATTGACGGTGATAATTTCCCAAATTTCTTTGGGACATCATGTGCAGCTCCTCATGCAGCAGGTGTTGCAGCATTGTTGATAGAAGCGCGTCAAAAATTCTATAATCAGCAGCTTACTCCTGCACAGGTTAAAAGCGTAATGCAGAGCACAGCAATTGATATGGGTACGCCTGGTTTTGATTTTATTACCGGTAGTGGTTTTGCGGATGCAGATGCTGCCATGCGAACATTTGCAGCTCCTACGCCTGATATTATAAGCCTTGAATTACCGGATTCAACTACTGTACCGGGGCAGGTTACGTTTATAGTAACAGTTAATGGAAATTATCTTACTGCTCAATCACAAATCATTTTCAGGGGAGTTCCCATTCCAACAGTAGTCCTGAGTTCAAACCAGTTACAGGCAACTGTGCCAACATTCTTTGGAAATCCTGCTATACAGATTTATAACCCGCCCATTACACCAAATGCAAATGACGGAGGCTATTCTGATTCATTATACTTCTTTAGTACTATTAAGAAGAATATTGTAGTAACAGCAGACAACAAAACCAAGAAGTACGGTGAGAAATTGCCAGAATTTACTGCTACAATTACCGTAAATGGAATGCCATTTGACTCTACAACTCTTACCCTTGCTGATATTGGACTCGACAGTTTAACGTATTTAACCTCTGCCAGCAGTACGAGTAATACTGGTATATACTTTATCAGGCCAATAGCTGATGTTAGTGATATCGGGCTTCAGGAGTTGTATAATTTTAGTTTTGTTGATGGCCAGCTGTCTATTACAAAGATGCCATTGGTAATAACAGCTCGAGATACAACGATAACTTATGGCGATAAAATTGATGGTTTACAAATGAAATTTAATTATGACTATGATGTATCTAACATAGATCCATCTGAACAACAGGCATTTTTAACAGCATTACAAAACGAACATTTATCAAACCTGGTGGAGGCTGTTGCAATGATTGATGACACTAGTTTAGTAAATGGTCGCCCTCTGGCTAATTCAGATTTAGACAATCTTGGGTTTATTGCCAGTGGTAGATCATTGGCTAATGGTCGGCCGCTTGCGAATGGTCGTCCCTTAGCGAATAATACAACACAATATGATACTACCTATATTATAGATGTTGCATTAGCATCAATCTTCAATTATCAAGTAGACTCAGCTGTTTCAGTGCTTGTTAGTGGACGGCCTCTAGCTAATGGTAGAAGTTTGGCGAATGGTCGCCCATTAGCTAATGGCACAGCTGTAGTAAATGGAAGACCGCTTGCAAATGGTTCAACAATAATTAATAGTACTTCTAATGACAGCAGCAACATTAACCTTGTAGTTATTATTGATGAAGAAGATGTATATGCACCAGCAGATGACACATTATATATTTTCAAATCAATTAATATGATTACAGGGACAATAGCTGGAAATCACTTAATTGTCCCGGGTGCATTATTGTCAAATAATTTTGATGTAACATATTCGCTTGGTAATTTGAATATTTTAAAATCAACATTAACTGTAAAAGCAGATAATAAAAATCCACTTTGCAATAGCTTGCCGGCATTTACTTCAACAATCTCTGGTTATCAATATGATGATTCATTAGCAAACATAATTATTTCGGGACCTGTTTATACAATAAAGGATAATCAAAATAATGTTGTTAATGGAGTACCTCCGGGAGGAATTTATCAGATTGTTCCATCAAATTTATTGTTGCCAAGTCCTTCAAATTATAACGTAGTATATACGAATGGAGTGTTAACAGAGCCAAATGTTCTTAACCTGAATGCCGTTGCTTCTCAACCTTCATGCTACGGACAAACCGGCTCAGTAAGTTTGCAAGCTTCAGGCGGCACAGGTTCTTACAGTTACAGTGGAGCAGCAACAAGTAATCTTACAGCAGGTGTGTATACATATACTGTTACAGATGCCAATGGTTGCACGGCAAGTAAATCTGTAACTATTAATGCAGCGCCATCTCAAATAAACATTACCGCTACCACAACTAATGTTAATTGCGGCCAATCCAACGGCTGCGCTTCTGTAACTGTTACAGGCGGTAGCCCCGGCTTTTCTTATCTGTGGATGCCTGGAAATAAAACAACAGCAAGCGTTACAGGGCTTGCAGCAGGTACCTATACTGTAACAGTTACTGATTCAAAGGGCTGCACTAAATCTGCATTGATTACAATTGGAGTTAATGCACTGTCAACACCCGGTACAATCAATGGGCCAACTTCAAATCTGTGTAATGCAAACGGAAAGAAATATAGTATTGCATCGGTTTCAGGTGCAACATCTTATACCTGGACAGTTCCGCCAGGTGCAACTATAACCAGCAATTTAGGAACCCAAATTACGGTTACCTTCGGTGGAGGCTTTACTGCTGGTGGCAATGTCTGTGTAGTTGCTAACAATGCCTGTGGTAGTAGTGCACCAAGATGCCTTGCAGTGTATCCTACACCTTCACAACCAGGTGCTATTAGTGGTTCATCCTCCGTTTGCAAAAGTCAGACGTGCGTAAACTATTCTGTTACGCCTGTGGCAGGTGCAACCTCTTATACATGGACGGTAACTGGCGGAGCAACCTTTGTTGGAAGTTCAACTGGCAATACAGTATCAGTTAGATTTACTGCTGCAACGTCAACTTCAGCAATACTTACTGTTAAAGCAAATAATGCATGTGGCTCATCTCCGGCAAGCAGTAAAACTATAAGTGTTAATTTAAACTGCAGAACAATCGATAGTGATAATAATCAGGCAGAAGTACAATTTAAGATATACCCTAATCCTGCAGCTGATAAAATTAATGTTTCATTTGTGGCAAAAGGAGAAGCCATTTACAAATTTAGCCTTACAGATGTTATTGGGAATACGATACTCACCAAAAACCATATGGCCAATGAGGGAAACAACCTGACGGAGTTTAACCTGGAAGGAATTTCAAAAGGCATTTATCTTTTGAAGATTGATCGGGAAGGACTCAAAACAGAAACGTTAGTAATAGCAAAACAATAATAATTAAGCATTTTTATAGCCGTTCTGATATTTTCAGAACGGCTTTTTTATTTATATCAACAAAACATTAGTTAATTACATTTGCAATCTTGCATTGCTTTTTATGAGAAAGAAAATTTTATTTCTGTTTTTCCTTTTTGTTTATTTTCTGGGGAATGCCCAGGAGAAGCAAATTGATAGCTTAAAATCAGTAATTGCAAAAGCTGCTGACGACTCAAATAAAGTTGAACATTTAAACTCGTTAAGCAAGCTTTATTTAAGTAGCGATCTAAATGAGGCAATAAAAATTGCAGTGCAAGCCCGTGACTTAGCAGAAAAAATTGATTTTAAGAAAGGACAGGCTTATGCTTTGAAAAACATCGGGCTGGCTTACAATACCCAGGCTAAATATGTTGAAGCCCTTCAACAATGGCTTGAATCACTTAAGCTGTTTGAAGAAATAAATTTTAAACCTGGTGTTGCAAATATGATGAACAACCTTGGTGTTATCTATGCTAACCAAGGTGATGATGCGCGTGCTGTAGAATTTTATCTTAAATCGTTAAAACCTTCGGAAGAATTAAAAGACACGTTGCGAATTGCAACGGCATTAATTAATATTGGAGTAATTTATCAGAATAAAAAAGCCACCCGTGATAAAGCACTGGAGTATTTTCTTCGTGCATTGCCGTTAAGCATTGCAACAGACGACCAGGATGTTATAGGAACAACAACTGTTAATCTGGGCGAGATTTATTTTGACAAAGGAGGCGATTCAACCGCACTTGTTTATTTTGAAAAATCGCGCAAAGCTTATGAAGGATCAGAAAACCTGCCCTATACTTTAAATAACATAGGCAAGGTTTATGAAAAAAACAAAAATTTTTCCGATGCAATCAGGTATCACCAGATGGCTTACGACATGGCTAAAAAACTGGATGCTAAAAATGACATGGCAATTTCATTACTAGGTATTGCAAAGACCTATATCGCCAAAGGTGAAGCCAATTCAGCGCTGGAAGCTTATCGCGAAGCTGAATTGCTTGCTGAGGAAATAGGAGCTAAATACCAATTGAAAGATGCTTACCAGGGATTGTCTGACACCTATTCATTACTGGGTGATTTTAAAAATGCATTTAAGTATCAGCAACTCTTAACAACTATTAAGGATACGATTTATAATATCGATACCGACAAAAAGCTGGGGTCGCTGATGTTCAACTTTGAAATTGAAAAAAAGCAAAGCCAGATAACGATGCTTACCAAAGACAAGGAAATTCAACAACAGGAAATCAAACGACAGAAAATTGTTCGAAATGGATTTATTGGGGGCTTTGCAATTGTACTTTTGTTTGCAGTGATATTTCTTTCGCAACGCAACAGGATTTCGAAAGAAAAAAAACGCAGTGATGAGTTACTTCTTAACATCTTGCCTGAAGAAACCGCAGAGGAACTAAAGGAGACTGGTAAAGCAAAAGTTAAGAGTTTCGATATGATAACGGTGATGTTTACCGACTTTAAAAATTTTACGCTTGCTGCTGAAAAACTTACTCCTGAAGAGTTGGTTAGTGAGATTAATTACTGCTACAGTGAGTTTGATAAAATCATTACGAAACACGGCATCGAAAAAATAAAAACAATTGGAGACTCTTACATGTGTGCAGGAGGAGTGCCGGTGAGCAATAACACACATCCATTTGATGTAATCAATGCCGGGTTGGATATGCAGGACTTTATTGAAAAAAATAAACACGACCGTATTGCAAAAGGGTTGCCTTATTTTGAATTACGACTCGGGATTCATACAGGGCCTGTTGTAGCGGGGATTGTGGGTATTAAAAAATTCGCCTATGATATATGGGGCGATGCCGTTAACCTGGCCTCACGTATGGAATCTTCAGGTGAAGTAGGTCGCGTTAATATCAGCGAGGCAACATACAACCTGGTAAAGGATAGCTTTAACTGTATATACCGTGGTAAAGTGTACGCCAAAAACAAAGGCGAAATTGATATGTACTTTGTCGAAAGAAAACAAGCAGATCAAAAAGCATAGCAGGAAATAACTTTTACCGTATAGGTAACTTGGATTTTCTCCGTTTAAAATAAGTGCTTGAAAATGAATTCAACTAACACACTGCTGGAAGCAGCAAAGATGCCTGTAATAACAGATAAACTGCTACAATACGGCAAATTAAAAAAATTTAAACAGGATGATGTAATCTTAAATGAAGATGCGTATATCCATGCTGTTCCTATTGTTACCAAGGGATGTATAAAAGTAGTGCGCTCAGATGAAGATGGCAGAGAGATATTATTGTATTACATTAATGCTGGCGAAAGCTGCATCATGTCTTTTCTGGGAGGGATTCATCATGATACCAGTAAAGTAAAAGCAATTGTTGAAGAGGATACGGAAATACTTTTTATTCCGGTTGATAAGGTCACCCAATTAGTAAAAGAATCTCCGGAATGGGTTGATTATATTTTCAGGTTGTACCATAAAAGGTTTGAGGAGTTGCTGGAAGTGATTAATGCTGTTGCGTTTAAGAAAATGGATGTAAGGTTATTGGACCTGCTTAAGAAAAAAGCATCGCTTGCAGGTAATGCAATTATACTAACAACCCATGAGCAATTGGCCAATGAACTTGCAACAGCCCGTGTAGTAATTTCAAGATTGTTAAAACAAATCGAAGACGAAGGCCGGGTAAAGTTGGGTAGAAATAAAATTGTGCTTCTGTAATATTTGTTACAGTAGTTTAGAGTTTCCTAAAGTAATTTTGATGCTCTATTTTACATAACAAATTACGCAATGAAAAAGAACGTTGGATCAATCGACAGGGTATTAAGAATTATTGTAGCTATAATAATCGGAGCACTTTATTTTACCCAGGTAATAACAGGAGCATTAGGAATAGCAATGCTTGCAGTTGCAGTAATACTAATGCTTACGGCATTTGTTGGTTTCTGCCCGCTTTATTTTATAAGTAAAATCTCTACTTCTGCCAGGCACTAAAGGCATCTAATTTTTTGACGGTAATATTTGCCAGGGTTGTCTTTATAGAACAACTTTTCAGTTAGAAATAAGGATAAGAAATCTTTATGATTTATCAGACAAAAAGTTGTTTACTTTTATAGATAATTTACCTGCATTAAATTCGTATGGAGTTTATAGATTATTATAAAATTCTGGGTATTGATAAAAGCGCTACGCCTGATGATATAAAAAAAGCGTACAGGAAGCTTGCGCGTAAGCACCATCCTGATGTAAATCCGGATGATAAAGATGCACACCGGAAATTTCAGCAAATAAATGAAGCGCATGAAGTATTAAGTGATCCGGTGAAGCGTAAGAAATATGATGAGTATGGTAAAGACTGGCAGCATGCTGAGGAATTTGAAAAGATGCGAAATACGCGGGCAAATCAAAATCGTGAACGTAGCAATCAACATTTTACCGGCAATATGAACGAGGATGATTTCTCGGAATTTTTTCAATCGGTATTTGGTAATGCTGGTGGCCAGCGCGGTGGCCAAAAGGCTCGCTTCCGTGGGCAGGATTATAATGCCGAATTACAGCTAACGCTTGAAGAGGCTTACACCACGCATCAAAAAACGCTTAATGTTAACGGTAATAATATACGTATTACAATTCCGGCCGGAATAGAAAATAATCAAACCATAAAAATAAGTGGCCATGGAGGTCCTGGTGTTAATGGCGGCCCTAATGGCGATTTATATATTACTTTTTCAATAGTAAATCATAAGCGGTTTAAGCGGTTAGGTAATGATTTATACACTACAGTTGATCTGAATTTATATACAGCCGTTCTTGGCGGAGAAATTACTGTTGATACTTTAAGCGGAAAAGTAAAACTGAAGGTTGCCCCTGAAACACAAAATGGTGATAAGGTAAAACTTAAAGGAAAGGGCTTTCCGGTTTATAAGCAGGAAGGGAGTTTTGGTGACCTCTATATTACTTACAACATTAAGATACCAACCAAGCTTACTGAAAAGCAAAAGCAATTGTTTACTGAATTATCTAATTCATAGAAATTATTTACCATCGTTATGAAAGAACATCTAATTCCGGTTACAGAATTTTGTGAAGCCAATCATATTCAAATATCGTTAATAACCACTTTGAAAGAGTATGGTATTATTGAATTAGTTAACATGCATAGCAACTACTACATCACAGCTGGGCAGCTACCCGATCTTGAAAAAATAATTACGCTACATGATGAACTGGGTATTAATCCAGAAGGAATAGAAACAATAAATCATCTTCTTACAAAAATAAAAGCAATGCAAATTGAAATCAACCAGTTAAAGGACAGGTTGAATTTTTACGAAGACCAGATTTGATTCAAATATTGTTTTATGGAGCTAACTTTTCTGCTTTATAAAAATCTCGCACCCGTTCAGCTATCTGGTTATCTGTAATGTAATCAGCAGTTTCTACTGTAATTTTCTTGTTTGCAAAATTTTTATCAGCCAGTAAATAATTCTGAAGCTCCTGTTTAGCAGTGGTAGGCCCGAAAATGAGTATATCATCAAAAGGCTGCAAAGCATCAGCTACCTTTTTATAGTATGCATGCAACTCATTTTGTTCCCGATAGTGCTTATGCGACTCATCGTTTGTTGACCTGAAATTTCCTAACCTGGTACCATCAGCTTCTTCGCCTGCAACACGTTTGCCAACGTTGTGCATTGACTTGATTACTGATGGCTGTGAATTAGATTCTGATGGATTAACCAGTCTTGCCTCACTATGATCGAGCCAAAGACCTGCAATTTTCTTCTTCATCTTTTTTGCTGTTAAATTGATATTAAAGTTATAAATAAAATCAAACGTAGATTAATGACAATTATCAGTTTGCAGCCCGGCTTATATGTTTAATATCATTTTTTGACATTAACAAAACTGCGTACTTTGAAATTGATGGTAAAAGTTGCGTATCTGTTAAGGGTTATTAATAACAGTTATGTAACAAAAGTAGCAGCACAGGTTATTTTAACCGGGTTACTTTGACTTCTGAAATAATGATTAACTAACATACAATGAAAGTTGAACAGATTTATACGGGATGTTTGGCGCAAGGCGCTTATTACATCGAAAGCAATGGCGAAGCAGCAATAATTGATCCATTGCGTGAAGTGCAGCCTTATGTTGATTTGGCAAAAAAACGAAACACAAAAATTAAATACATTTTTGAAACTCATTTCCATGCTGATTTTGTTTCAGGCCATGTTGATCTTGCCAAAAAAACAGGCGCTGAAATTGTTTATGGACCAACTAAAATGAAAACAGGGTTTACCTGCAATGTTGGTGCTGACGGCCAGGAATTTAAACTGGGTAATGCAACTATTAAGCTAATACACACACCCGGCCATACTATGGAAAGTAGTTGTTACCTGCTGAAAGATGAAAACGGTAAAGAGAGTGCGTTGTTTACGGGAGATACATTATTTATTGGAGATGTAGGAAGACCTGACCTGGCACAGCATGTTATAGCTGATTTAACAGAGGAGAAACTCGCTGGCCATTTGTATGATTCGCTTCGAAACAAAATAATGACATTAAGTGATGAGCTGATTGTTTATCCAGCGCATGGAGCAGGAAGTGCTTGTGGTAAAAATATGAGTAAGGAAACTTTTGACACATTAGGTCATCAGAAAAAAACGAACTATGCTTTAAACCCGGCTTTAACTAAAGAGCAATTTATTAAAGACCTGCTAAATGGCCTGACTATGCCACCGGCTTATTTCCCTAAAAATGTATTGATGAACATTAATGGATATGAAAGTATTGATGAAGTTTTACATCGCGGTACAAAGCCACTTTCAATTAGCGAATTTGAAACCATTGCTAATGAAACACACGCACTGATTTTAGATACACGAAGTCCACAGGATTTTGCAAAGGGATTTATTCCTAACTCAATTAATATTGGAATTGATGGAGGATTTGCAGTTTGGGTTGGAACATTAGTGCCCGATATAAAACAGGAGTTATTGCTTATAACAGAAAAAGGACGTGAAGAAGAAGTAGTAACCAGGCTTGCACGAGTAGGATATGATAATGCAATAGGATTTCTGGAAGGCGGCTTTGGGGCGTGGAAAAATGCAGGAAAAGAAATAGATACCATTGCTTCAGTATCGGCAGATGAATTAGCCGAAGTTGTAAAAAATAAAAACGGTGCAGTTATAATATTTGATGTGAGAAAGAAAAGCGAATATGATTCAGAACATATAGAGCAGGCAGTAAATATTCCTCTTGATTACATTAATCAGAACATGAGTTCGGTTGATAAGAATAAAACCTGTTATGTGCATTGCGCAGGCGGCTACCGTTCAATGATATTTGCTTCAATACTAAGGGCCAGGGGGTACAATAACCTTGTAGATGTTGATGGCGGATTTAAGGCCATAAAAAATACTGGCAAGTTTAAAATTACCGATTACGTTTGTCCTACAACAATGTTATAAATAAAAAACTTTATGATTAATCAAAAAAAGAAAACACGCATTGACGATTTACATTTTGAACATGAGTTATGGCTGGCATCATCAAAATTTTATGCCGATGAATTAAGAATTTATCAAAAAAGGCTTGATGAAATTGCAACAAAAAACACCAGTTTCGATGTACGCGCACAAATTGAGCATTTTCAAAATCAATTTATCATTCAAAAAGAACAGTTGGATATTCTGAATCACGATGTGCACAAGCACGAGTCGTGGCTGGCTAAGTATGCCATGGAACATCCTGTGGCTATTGATCATCAGCAATTTGATGACCACCTCCACATACAAAACCGAATGGACACTTTCACTAAAATCTATAACGATTTGAAAACGGAGTTCAACAAATTTCTTTCAGTGTGGATGTAATGGTTGAATTATATAAAAATTGATAACAGGAGTATTGACAGGAGAATAAAAACTAAAATGGAAAACCACTTTGATGTTCTGGTAGTTGGGGGAGGCAATGCAGGCTTGTCAGCCGCTGCATATTTACTTCTAAAAAAACATGGTATACAGGTAGGTATTATTGAGCCAAGCGAGAAGCATTATTATCAACCTGCATGGACACTGGTTGGTGCAGGCGCATATGATATCAACGACACAGTGCGTAATGAGGCAGATTATATTCCCAAACATGCAAAGTGGATTAAAGACTATGCCGATAAGTTTGAACCAGAAAATAACAAGGTAATTACAAGGGCTGGAATAGCTTATACCTATAACTACTTAATTGTATGCCCGGGTATACAGCTTAACTGGAGTGCAATAAAAGGTCTTGCTGAATCAATAGGTAAGAATGGTGTATGCTCCAATTACAGTTATAAAACGGCCCCTTATACTTTCGAGTGTCTGAAAAATCTGAATGGCGGTAAAATTATTTTTCATAACCCGCCCAATGCTATTAAATGTGGCGGAGCTCCTCACAAAATAATGTACTTGGCTGCTGATTATTTCAGGAAGCAAGGCAAGTTAGATAAAGTTGATATTCAATACTGGAGTGGAGGTGGCAGATTGTTTGGTATTGAAAAATATGAAAAGACATTGCTTCAAGTAGTAAAGCGTGCTAATATCAAATTAAACTTTCAGGTGCGCTTAGATGAAATAGATGGAGAAAACAAGAAGGCAAAATTTACAGGTATAGGTGAGAAAAATAAAGACCAGGTTTTTTGGGTAGATTATGATATGATACACATTACCCCTCCGCAAAGTGCGCCCGACTTTATTAAAAACAGTCCGCTTGCTAACGCTGCCGGTTGGGTTGATGTAGATAAGCACACTTTGCAACATGTGAAGTATCCCAATGTTTTTAGCCTGGGTGATGCTGCCGGATCGCCTAATTCAAAAACTGGTGCTGCAATAAGGAAGCAAACACCTGTAGTAATTAAAAATCTAATTGCGCTGATGGAAAACAAACCGCTATCAGCAAGTTATAATGGTTATTCATCATGCCCTATTGTTACAGGATACGGAAAATTAATGCTGGCTGAATTTGATTATGATAATAAACCAACTGAAACTTTTCCGTTTGATCAGAGTAAGGAACGATGGAGCATGTACCAGTTAAAAAAACAAATTTTGCCTCGCTTGTATTGGGGCGCTATTTTAAGAGGCAGAATGCAGGGATAATCTTACAACAGAATGGCAGGGTTAACTTATAATAAAATAGCAGTTTGCTAAATGTTGCGCTTTCTTTGTTCATGGATATCACTTACCTTCCTGTCATCAAATCCTTCATTGGCAAATTCTTTACTTATCAAAATCTACATCTTACTTATGAGTGATTCAAGCAGACTTTTACAACAGTAATATGTTAGCAGAAAGCATCTTTTATTATATTTAATGTTTAGCACGAATTATAGAAGTAGGCAAGTTTTAAAATAAACGTTAAGTGATTATTCAAAATTACAATTTGGCTGATTTTCAATTATAGTGGCTTTAAACTGATGGACACAACAAACGATTTATTAAATGAGAAGTATTGGGATAACCGCTGGCAATCCAGCCAGGCAGGTTGGGACCTGAAAGGCGTATCGCCTCCGTTGCAAGCGTATATTGATACAGTTACGAATAAGGACATCGCTATCCTTATTCCAGGATGCGGAAATGCCTATGAGGCACAATATCTTGTACTAAAGGGCTTTAATAATATTACGCTGATTGACATTTCAGAGACGCTGGTAGATCAGTTGAGAAAAAACCCCGAACTGGAAAAGGTAACTATTCTACATTCCGATTTTTTTGCTCACCACCATCAGTATGACCTTATACTTGAACAAACATTTTTTTGTGCATTACATCCTTCGCAGCGCAATGATTATGTTAAACATATGCATAGCCTGTTAAACAGGAATGGAAAACTTGCCGGACTTTTATTCGATAAAATATTTGAAGCTGACGGGCCGCCATTTGGAGGTGCAAAACAAGAGTACCATGATTTATTTGAACCTTATTTTGATATGCTTCGTTTTGAGCCTTGCACCAATTCTATTGAACCACGCTTAGGCTCTGAATTGTTTATAGAGTTCAGAAAAAAACAGATGAAACAAAAATTTAATATTAATAAATAGAAATCAAATTGAACATGATGCAACAGCTTACGCAACCCTGGCCCTGGTGGGCAAGTGGAATTATCATTGGGCTTACAGTGCCGGCATTGCTGATTTTAGGCAACCGCCACTTTGGACTGTCAGCTAACTTCAGGCATATATGTGCAGCATGCATTCCTGCCGACATACCATTTTTTAATTATGACTGGAAAAAAGAAGTATGGAATTTTTACTTTGTTGGTGGTACCGTACTTGGTGCATTTATCGCATCATATTTCCTAAGCACGCACGAAGCAATAAAAGTCGCACCGGCATTAACAGCAAAACTGCAGCAATATGGTATAGATGATTTCAGCAATATGGTACCTGTGCAACTTATTTCGTGGCATAGCTTATTTACGCTTAGAGGGTTTATCATTATGGTTATAGGTGGTTTTTTTATCGGCTTCGGAACACGCTATGCCGGGGGTTGCACAAGCGGCCATTCCATAATGGGATTATCACAATTACAATGGCCATCACTTGTTGCCACCTGTTGTTTTATGATAGGAGGCTTTATAATGGCTAACCTTATTTTACCTTACATACTCTCACTTTAATTTTTTAATCTATGTCAACTGCTATTGAAGAAAAGCAAACATTAGAGCAGCATTCTGATTTTGAGGTGCGCTCATTACACACCGGTTGTGTGAATGCCTCAGATATTCAACATCCCTGGTGGTATAATTTTAAATATGCATTAGTAGGAATTTTCTTCGGTATTGCTTTTGTAAAATCAGAAATCATCAGCTGGTTTCGCATACAGGAAATGTTCACCTTACAATCGTTTCATATGTATGGTGTAATTGGAACAGGTGTAATAATCGGGGCAATATCACTTCAGGTAATTAAAAGATTCAACATTAAAACTGTTCATGATGAAGAAATTCAGTTTCAGGATAAAACATTTAATAAAGGACAGATTATAGGCGGTTTAACCTTTGGTTTTGGATGGGCCATGACTGGGGCCTGCCCGGGTCCAATGTTTGCACAATTAGGCACAGGGGCGTTGGCATCATCAATAATGATTTTAAGCGCAGTAGCCGGCACATGGGTTTATGGCAGGCTAAGACATAAACTTCCGCACTGATTTTTCAGTCATTTTAAAGTTGTGTAACCAAAGTTACTGCCCGGTTTTTATTCCCGAAGTATTTTTGCGCTGTAAATTTAAAAAGCAATAAAAATGAATACAGCAAAAACAGTGGTTGATGTAAGAACCCGTGCCGAATTTATGGGAGGCAATGTAGCAGGCAGCATTAACATTCCGTTAAACGAAGTACAAGCCCGCCTTGATGAAATTAAAAAACTAAAACAGCCCATTGTGCTCTGCTGTGCAAGCGGAAACAGAAGTGGCCAGGCAACGGCATTTTTAAAGAGCCATGGAATTGAATGCGAAAATGGCGGCTCATGGTATGATGTAAATTATGAACTGCAATCAATTTAAAGCAAAAGGAAATGATACAGGTATTAAAAAATATTTTTGGATTAGGCCCAAAAACTGATTTCGCACAACTGGTAAAAAATGGGGCCACTATAATTGATGTAAGAACAAAAGGCGAATACCAGGGTGGGCATATAAGAGGCTCAGTAAATATTCCGCTGGATAACCTGTCAAATAATTTATCAAAAATTAAAAAAGACAAACCTGTAATTACCTGTTGTGCATCAGGAATGAGAAGCGCATCGGCAAAAAGCATTTTAAAATCAAATGGTTTTACTGAAGTGTACAATGGCGGAGGCTGGATGAGTTTGCAAAACAAAATGAGATAATGGTATGATAAGAGCAATGTTGTTTACTAACTGGCATGCTATGCGCTGGATAAGGCTTGGGCTGGCGTTGATGATAACTATGCAGGCTATTGAAATGCATTCATGGCTAGCAGGCGCATTTGCAGGGCTGTTGTTTTTCCAGGCAGTAACCAATACAGGCTGTTGCACAGCGGGCAGCTGCACCATGCCTTCAGATAAAAATAAAACAGGCACCATAACCGACATTGAATACGAAGAGATAAAAACAAAATAAAATGGAAACAGCAGCAAAGCCAAAGTCGTTTACAGAAATAATAAAAGGTGATAAACCTGTGCTGGTAGATTTTTTTGCGGAATGGTGTGGACCATGTAAAATGATGAAACCCATTTTAGAAGATTTGAAAAGCCGCATGGGTGACAAGGTTACTATTCTTAAAATTGATGTGGACAAAAATCCGCAGGCAGCAAGTGCGTATAAAATTCAGGGGGTACCCACACTAATGCTTTTTAAAAACGGAACAATCAAATGGCGCCAGTCAGGTGTGGTGCAGAGCAATCAGCTGGCGGAAATTATTGGTCAGCACCAGTAAGATTTGTAAAAGTAAATCATAAAAAAGGCTTGTTGTAAATCAAAATGCAACAAGCCTTTTTTATTTGAAACAGCCCTAATGATTATTTTCTCAAAGTTTAGGAAACATCAAGTTCATAAATTAATTAGGGAATGGCCGGATAGGATTACCGCTTTAATAACCTATACAAAATAGGTACTTGTAAGTGTCAATTTGTTTTTTTTACATTTGACAGCAACTATTACCTCTATTTTTAATTAATCTTATTATTTATCTGTAAAGCCGGCTTGTTCAATTCGTTTCTTTTAATGATTAAGAATTAACTGGCTACAACCCTTCTTGTTATTTCATTAATTAAGGCAAGGCCCGGCTTTAGTGGCATTGCTAAGATTACACCAATACAACTATTATTTAAACACTAAAATCAATTCATTATGAAAATGGAGAAAACTTCTACTTTAATTTTGCAAAAGGTTAAGCCAATATGGCGATTGAGTAATTCAATTTATTTGTCAAAGAAATCCTTGATTGCAGTATTCATGTTTTTTTCGATGCTGACTTTTTGGAGCTACAGCCATGCCCAGGTTAATCAATCAAAACAACCTGTAAAAAACAAAAAAGCAAATTCAGGACTATTCAGTAACCTGAAACAAAGAGTTGATAGTAGGGATGAAAATGAAAACGAAGAAACCGATAACCCGGGGAAATATCTTGAATTTGAATTTAAGCGTACTAAAGACCCTGCTCTGGGAACTGTGCCAACATAAAGGCTGATAAATGCACTTGATCAAACCATTCAGCTGCAGCGAAGTGCTGCACAAAACAAAGGAGGAGGAAGCCCCTCCACAAACTTGCTCACACCATTATCATGGACTGAGCGCGGACCAAATTCAGACGTAGTAGGGCCTTCAAATGGTAATTCAAGAGCTAACAGTGGCATTACCGGTGGAAGAGTACGCGCTATATGTGTTGATAGCGGTGATGTAAACAAGAAAACAGTTTGGGTAGGAGGTGTTGATGGAGGTTTGTGGAAAACCACTGACATTACTGTATCTCCAGCTAACTGGATATTGGTAAATGATTTTTTAAGCAACCTTGCTGTAAGCGGTATTTGCCAGGATCCTACCAATGTTAATACCATGTATTTCTGCACAGGTGAATCATATTACAATTTTGATGCAGTGGAAGGTGTTGGTGTTTTTAAAAGC
>JBGARN010000029.1:0-35935 GCA_044230205.1 Bacteroidia bacterium | reverse complement strand
AAAAAACACAAACACTAGTCATAGTTCCCTGCGGAACACTGCCATTGGCACAATCAAGAAAAAGTGTTTGTGAGATTTTGTATGTTAATGGTGAAATGTATTTATAGGAAACGTAACCTCCAATAACATGAGATGCTTTAAGGCTTGTAATTGTCATCAATAAACATGTTGGGATCAATAACAAGCAAAGTTTCTTCATAACATTGGCATTATACTATTTAATACCAAGACGTAAAATCAACTAAAAAAGTTGCATATATCAGCTATGATAAACTCTGCTTGAAATAATCAGGCCATTACTAATTTGTAATACTTCTCCTACCCGCAAATCTTCTTCACCTTCTACATGTCTTATGTACTCCATAAAAACCTCTGTTTCATTGGCGATGAGATTTACAACTTCGTATTGTAATGAAGGCAATCGGTTAAAAGCATCCTGCCACCAATTGCGTAAAGCAGGTTTGCCTTTAATAAGTCCATTTGTTTCGGGCTGACGGATTTTCAATTTCGGACTGAAATGTTCCGCATTATTATCATATAAGGCAAGCAGCATTTCAAGGTTGTGTTGGTTAAATGCTTCAAACCAATTTAAGGCAATTGCTTTAACTTCATGATGACTCATAACTTCATTTACTTTTTTCTTTTTGCATTTTTTTATAAACCAATTGTGTTAAAGGCACCAGCATAATCCACAATGAACTCAATGCTTTAAATTCATCACCACTCACAAAATAATCAGTTATTATAATTAAAATAATAACAACAGGTAAAACAATAATTGATGGTATAGTTTGCTTGTACGTCTTTAATAAATGAGTAACATCTGCATCACTCTCGCACAAATGAGGTTTTTTAATAAGTAAATAATGTTGCAAAAAAAACTGGGCATAAATGCAGCAAATAATTATTGTCAGGTAAATCATTATTCTGATAAAATGAGCTTCCTGAACACTTGCAACTATTGCTGCACCAAACGGAAAGAGCCCGACAAAAAACAACAGGATTAAGTTGTGCACCACCAATCCCGTATCGAATGACTTTACAATGCTGAAAATTTTCAGATGCCTGTACCAGATTAGTCCAATAAAAAAGAAGCTTACAGCATAGGCTAAAACAGTTGGCAATAGATGTATAAGCTGGTGCACAAGAACCTCATGTGATATTTTTGATTCGCTATGTGGGAGTTTAATTTCAATTGCCATTAATGTTATAACAATTGCAAAAACTGCATCGCTGAAAAGAATCATCCTTTCTACCTGGAATTCCTTCCGCATTTCCTCTTTTATTGCTTTTAATTCTCTTTTTTCCTTGTTCTCCATGGTGTGGACTAATTGCTATATCATTAAAAAATCAGATTTACATCAACAATAATAATCTTATCATTGCAAAAACAACAACACTTATGAAATTTTCAACGGCCGGAAGCCCGTTTCGCATACCTTTTAAATCAAATCTCCCTCTAAAAATAATAGTTGCAGTATTTTTTACTTTTTGGGCCTGGACCTTTATCAGGACTCCCAATATCAGTAATTGGCTACTGGAAAATGCTCTTGTGTTTTTATTTATTGGAGGCTTAATACTCAGTTATAGAAAATTTGTATTCAGTGATTTAAGTTATTGCCTCATGTTTGTTTACATCTGTATGCACATTTACGGATCAATATACACGTATGCCTTAAATCCATTAGGATTTAAATTGCAGGAGCTTTTTCATACCGAACGAAATATGTATGACCGCCTGGTGCATTTCAGTTTTGGTTTTATGCTGGCGTATCCTATGCGCGATTATTTTAAAAATCATTTTAAATGGCCGGTATGGGTTTGCTGGATATTACCCATTGAGATTACACTGTCATTCAGTTGTTTATATGAATTAATTGAATGGGCTGTGGCAGATGTTTTTTTTCCTGAACAGGGAATGGATTACTTGGGTACACAAGGCGATATATGGGATGCCCAAAAGGACATGTTTATGGCTTTTTGCGGTGCAGTAGCCATAACAATCTTAGTCAGCACGCTAAAGCGTGTTTTGAAAAAATAACCTATACCACATAGGTTAACTTACCAGCACCTTACCTGAAAATTCAGTGGGAACAGGAACGTCCATCATTTTAAGTATGGTTGGTGCAACATCAGCCAGGATACCGTTTGAAACTTTTTTATAGTCTTTATCAATAATAAATACCGGAACCGGGTTAAGTGAATGAGCTGTATTAGGAGTACCATCATCATTAATCATATAATCGGCATTTCCATGGTCAGCAATAATTACAAATGAATACCCTTTTTTCAATCCCGCCTCAACTACTTCAGAAAGGCACTGGTCAACTGTTTCAACAGCTTCCACCACGGCAGGGTAAACACCGGTATGTCCAACCATATCCGTATTTGCAAAATTCAGGCAAATAAAATCGGGCACATCTTTATTTATTTCGGCAATGATGGCATCCTTAACTTCAAAAGCGCTCATGCTTGGTTTTAAATCGTATGTTGCTACTTTAGGCGAAGGAATCATTATCCGCTTTTCACACTCAAATGAAGCTTCCCTTCCGCCTGAAAAGAAAAAAGTAACATGCGGATATTTTTCAGTTTCAGCAATGCGCACCTGCGATTTTCCATTAGCGGCAAGAACCTCGCCTAGTGTTTTAATAAGGTTGTCTTTTTCATACATGACATGAATATCTTCAAACTTCTCATCATAACGAGTCATGGTAACATAGTATAAGGGTAATGCTTTCATTTCATGTTCAGGCATATCACGCTGAGTGAGAACATGTGTAATTTCCCGGCAACGGTCAGTTCTGAAATTAAAGCAAATTACACAGTCTTGTTTTTCAATTTTTGCAAGCGGTTGATTATCGTCATCGGTAATTACAATGGGCTTTATAAATTCATCCGTAACTCCCATGCTATACGAATGTTCAACTGCATCAAAAACATTTTGATAAAAATCGCCTTTTGAATGCACCAACATATCATAAGCAAGTTTAACGCGCTCCCATCGTTTATCACGATCCATGGCATAATAGCGCCCGCAAACTGTAGCAATTTCAGTATTAAGCTGCTTTTCAGCAAAGTGTTGTTGCAAGTCTTTTATAAAAATAATGCCACTTTTGGGATCGGTATCGCGCCCGTCCATAAAGGCATGGACAAATACATTGGTTATTCCATGCTCTTCGGCAAGTTCGCATAAGCGCTTCAGATGGTTAATATGCGAATGAACTCCACCGTCACTAACCAAACCCATTAAATGAAGTGGTTTGTTATTCACCCTCGCATATTCAAAAGCGGCAAGTAATACAGGATTGGTATCAATCAGATGTTCTTTTATTTCGTTATTGATCCTGGCAAGTTCCTGCCAAACAATACGGCCTGCGCCAATATTCATGTGCCCTACTTCAGAATTACCCATTTGCCCGTCAGGCAAGCCAACATTTTCGCCACTGGTAAGCAATTGTGCATGAGGGTAATTTTTATACAACGAATCAACAAAAGGGGTTTTGGAATTGGCAATTGCATTTGATTTTACATTGGGTGCCTGTCCCCATCCGTCTAGAATAATCAGCGCTAATTTTTTTGACATATAATTTTGTTTATGATTGTTTAATTGGGAAAAATAATTTCAAATACAGTGCCTGCCGGATGATTGTCCTTTACTACAATCCTTGCTCCATGCATATCCACCAGCCTTTTAACAATGTATAAACCTAACCCGGTCCCTTTCGAATTCCGGGTATCTTCATTGCCTACCCTGTAGAACTTTTCAAATATTTTTCCTTTTTCTGCATCGGGAATCCCTTTGCCATTATCTGCAATACTTAGAACTGCTTCTTTGTTTTTCTGCTTAAGTTTCACTTCGATTGATGCATTTTCGCCTGAATACTTTTCAGCATTTTCTACCAGGTTGAGCAGCATGGAAGTGGCGGCAGTGCAATCGCCTTTAATATACACATCCTCATCAATTTCAGTTTTTATGATTTCTTTATCCCGCACTGCCATTCGGCTTTCCAAGCTGTTTTTAACACACTCAGACAGGTTAAATGTTTCAGGAGTAACGGTATAAGTATGCGTTTCAATCTGCGCTGCCATCAATGCATTTTCTACAAGTTTATTTAAACGGTCAGCTTCCTGAATGGTTGAATTAATGATAATTTTTTCCCTTTCTTCTGATAGCTTATGTCGTTGCATGGTTTGCATATTCAGGCGCACTGCTGCCAAAGGCGATTTAAATTCGTGAGTTATGGATAACAAAAAATTCTTTTGTTGCCTGGCCAGTTCCATCTCCTTATTGTAAGCCACCAGCAATTTTCTCACAGCAAACACCAGGAGGCATATAAATACAAAACCCTCACCGGCAACCATCCAGAATCGCAATTGTAGTTTATGATCAAGGTTTATTAAGGCACTTTGTTGTGCCTGTCCTGATTCAATCTGAATTTTGGCAAGTTCCATTTTATGTTCAAAAACCTCTTGATTAAGATCAACCAGCATGTAAGCCCACCAGCAAAATTGCAGTAGCACATATAATACCAACAATGTGAGGATTGCTTTAGTTTTTTTCATTTCTTCTGATCACATTTTTGAAAAAAAAATTAATCTCAAATTTAGACAAGAATGGGAGTAATAAAATGATTCTGTTAAAACCGGGTATGTTTTATATCAGTTGGGGTAATATAAATCCGGTAATTAATAACGGTTATTAAAAAAATCCCGCATTACTGCGGGATTTGTGTGGTACCTCCAGGAATCGAACCAGGGACACAAGGATTTTCAGTCCTTTGCTCTACCAACTGAGCTAAGGTACCCGTTGGAATTTTGAGGGCGCAAAAATAATTTTTAAATATAATAATGCAAACCACTCTTAATTTTGATCTTTAGCAGGGTAAAAATGAAATTTGCTTTCATAAAACATGAATTACAACATTAGTAAAGCATATTGAGTTAAATGATAGAAGTAAAAACCGGAAAAAGAATGCAATTAGTAATTGATATAGGCAATACGTCAACAAAACTGGCTGTTTTTAAAAATAATAAATTGCAAAAACACTGGCAGTTTGAAGGCCTTATTAAAGAAAAGGAGTTATTATCCATTATTAAATCAACGCTACCTGTCAATGCGATCATAGCCTCGGTGCGTAACGATTCATCTGCAATTGAAAGAATAATTGAACAGAAAATTAAAACAATCAATCTTTCAGCAGTTAATCATAAAGAAAAATCAATAAAGCTGCCTTTTAATAACAAATACAAAACTCCTGAAACGCTCGGTCGCGACCGCCTGGCCAATGCTGCTGCTGCTGCTGTATTATCTGCTCATCATAACAACCTGGTGGTAGATGCAGGCACTTGCCTTAAATTTGATTTTATTGATTTTAAAGGAAATTATATAGGAGGTTCAATTTCACCGGGGCTTCAAATGAGGTTTAAAAGCTTAACTATTTTTACAGGAAAATTACCGTTGATATCACCTAAAAAATTGTTCAGCCCTATTGGCCGAAGTACCGAAGAATCAATAAGAGCAGGCGTTCAGCAAGGCATGATTAATGAAATAAATGCAACGATAGAAGAATATGAAAACACCTATTATCCCCTTAACATTATACTAACAGGAGGCGATAGCCGTTTGTTTGTAAAACATTTAAAAAAAAGCATCTTTGCCGACCCTTTTTTAACCCTCAGGGGTTTGCATTGCATACTTGACTACAATACCTGATGAATATCCGAATTGCATTTTTGTTGTTTCTGTTTTTTTGCTTTTCAAATACGTTTGCTCAATCAGGTTCTCAATCACCTTATTCGCGCTATGGCCTTGGTGACAATCAGTTTGGAGGTTTTGTACCACAACTGGCAATGGGCGGATTCAGTATAGCGCATTTCGATACACTTAACTTAAATGTGAGTAATGCAGCAAGTTATTCAACACTTAAATTTACACTAATTGAAGCAGCTGTAAGAGCTGATTATACTATTTCGCAGATTATCGGATCCAAATCTGATAATAACAATGGCGGCTTAGGCTATGTTGCCATCGGATTTCCGGTTATCTATAAAAAATGGGGTAGCAGTTTTGGTGTCATTCCGTTTACTTCAACAGGATATAACTTAATTACTTACGGTAAAATTTCTGATACTGTAATTTATGCCAACAACTACAAAGGTAATGGCGGGTTAAATCGTTTTTACTGGGGAAATGGATTTCGCATTTCAAAAAACATTGCTGCCGGTTTTAATGCTTCTTACCTTTTTGGCACGATTGAAAAATCGCGCAACACCGAGTTTACTGAAAGTGGTTATTACAATTCGCTTTATAACGTTTCTTCATCTTACAGCATTTTTAATATCGATTTCGGAGGTCGTTTTAAAACTGATTCATTATTTTTTATACGAAAGAAAGGATTTGAGCGCTATTATTACCGCGATAGTGTTACTACCAACGGTGATACCATTAAAATAAAAGAAGACCGGTTGCCGGATGAATTATCATCCATGCAGAAAAAAAAGGTTAAAGCTTCACGCTGGCTTCGGCTAAATGTGGGGCTAACCGGAACTTACTCAACACCTACTACTGAAAAAGATAAGATCATTAGTACCACTTATAAAAATTTCAGTGGAATTCCTGTTGCCAAGGATACCTTGTTATATATACCACAACTGCTTAATGATGTTAATATGCCTTCTTACATTGGAGCAGGTGTTTCGTTGCAGGACTATAACCACTGGCTTGTAGGTATTGATGCAACATTTCAGCAATGGAGCAAATTTGCCCAGAGTGATATAACCGATTCATTAAAAAACTCTTATAAAATTTCAGTTGGCGGAGAATATATTCCTAAATATAATTCTGTTCACTTTCTGGAACGTGTTGCCTATCGTGCAGGCTTCCGTTATAACAAAACGCAACTCGATCTGCGTAATACACGCATTAATGAATATGCATTTACTTTCGGATTTGGCATACCTATCAGGAAAGATAATGTAACTGCTGCTTTTGGCACCTATTATTCCCGAATCAACCTGAGCATTGAAATAGGCAAGCGCGGCACTACTGCAAACAACCTGCTCCAGGAAAATTATTTCAGAGTTAATTTGGGGCTGAACATTGCTGAGCAATGGTTTATTAAACGCAAATACGACTAAATCGTTCTTGCTATTTTTGCCCAATATCATTTTAGCTGTTTTTCAGGTTAACTTGCGAATTATAATTTTGCATCGTTACCTGCTTCATATGCAATACAATTTTTTGCATCGTTACCTGCTTCATATGCAATACAATTTTAAAATCATTTCCAATGCGATTGTCTTTTTATGCAGTTGCCTAATAATTGCCTGCCGCAATGATGAAGGAGAAATTGACCGCATTACCCATGAAAATAATGAACCAACAGAAACCATTCATGGCATTGAAGTGCTTTATAATGATTCCGGTTATGTAAAAGCCCGAGGTCTTGCTCCGGTGATGTTCAGGTATACTGAAAAGCAGCCTCGAATTGAAATGCCGAAGGGCATAAAAATTTACTTTTATGATAATAAGCAAAATGAAACCAGTACACTTACTGCTAATTTTGCAAAACGTGATGAAGCTTCAAAAATAATGGAAGCCCGTAATAATGTAGTAGTACGAAATTCGAAAGGCGACCAGTTGAATACCGAAAAGTTAATATGGAATGAAAGCACCGGAAAATTCTCATCCGATGTGTTTGTAAAAATTACAACAGCAGCCGAGGTAATTATGGGTGATGGTTTTGAGGCTAATGAAGATTTTACGCATTATCGCATTTTACACCCAAAAGGTAAGCTGGAAATTAAAAACCCGGATACACTTGCAGGTGCAAATTAAGTGTTAGAAATTTATAAAAATGAAAACCCTTGTAGTGCTTGAAATTATGTGGTTCAGTATTGGAGTGCTGGCCGTTGCTTTTGGTATTTACCGGATGATAACATCAAGCGCTGAGGAATCAATTGGTTTTTTTGTCATATCATTGCTTGCCTTTGTTATTGGTTATATGCGGAGGAAACAACGCATAAAAGGCAATAAAAATTAATCTGTACTTTTGATTTAAATCTTTATCTGTTTACCTTGGACTATATACCTATAGTTATTTCAACACTTCTTTTTACTGCTTTTTTTTCAGGTATTGAAATTGCTTTTGTTTCAAGTAATAAATTCAGAATTGAGCTTGACAATGCACAAGGTGTTTTTTCTGCACAGTTACTTTCTCACTTTATAAAATCTCCTTCAAGGTTTATCATTACATCACTGCTTGGAGTAAATATTGCATTGGTGTTTTAAGTTTACAATTCTTGCAATTAAGACTTTACTTTCAACAATTGTTATTCTTATTGCAGGCGAATTTTTACCTAAAGTGCTTTTCCGCATTAACCCCAATCAAACACTGAGTTTATTTGCCATCATCATTTATTTCTTTTACATACTGTTATATCCTATTGTCTGGTTTATTCTTAAGCTGTCTCATCTTATTCTTCATAGTCTTTTTAAAATGGATTTTGTGGAAGACAAGCCGGTATTCGGAAGGATTGATCTTGATTATTACATCAATGAAATTAATGCAAGACCCAATCCGAAAAGTGAAATTAATACTGAGATACAAATGTTTCAGAATGCACTCGACTTTGACCGGTTGAAGGTGCGCGACTGTATGATACCGCGTACAGAAATTATTGCTGTAAACATTGATGAGCCCATTGATGAACTGCGTAAACTCTTTGTAAAAACAGGTTTATCAAAAATACTGGTTTACCGTGAAACCATTGATTACATCATTGGCTTTGTGCATTCGCTTGAAATGTTCAAACACCCACAGAATATTCAATCTGTACTATTACCCATTGCTGTAGTTCCTGAAACCATGCCCGCCCGTGAAATTATGACCCTGCTTACCCAACAACGAAAAAGCGTGGCTGTGGTGGTTGATGAACACGGTAATACTTCAGGCATGGTAACCGTTGAAGATATAATGGAAGAAATTTTTGGCGAGATTGAAGACGAACATGATACACAGGAACTGATAGAGAAAAAAATCAGCAATGAAGAATTTCTTTTTTCAGGAAGGCTTGAAATAGATTACCTCAATACAACTTATCATCTTAATTTCCCTGAAGGCGAATACACTACGCTGGCCGGTTTTATCATTCATCATTATCAAAGTATTCCAGTAAAAGGTGAGATTGTAAGTATTCCCCCGTTTGCTATTTCTATTGAAGAAGTTAAAAATAACCGGATTGAGCTGGTTAATCTGAAAATAATTGCTGAAGAAGACTAATGTGCAAGTAATGAATCAACCATTACCAAATTATATTGCTGCGCTGTTGTTATTCATCTTTTCCGCAACTGCCACTGCACAAACAGCCCAAACGATTCGCGGCTATATAAATGATAAGGAAACACAAAGCCCCTTATTTGGTGCATCAATAATAGTTGCAGATGATTCAACACACCTGCTTGGTACGCAATCAGGAACAAACGGGGATTTTGCAATAAGAAACGTTCCGCTTGGTAAGCATACGGTGCAGGTTAGATGTTTGGGCTATAAAGCAACACAACTCACCAATATAAATGTTACTGCAGGCAAGGAAGTGGTACTGCACATTGAACTGGAGCAAAGTGTTTCTGAATTAAGAACTGTAAATATTACTGCTGCTAAGCAGGGCGAGGCCAATAACGAAATGGCAATGGTTAGTGCACAGTCATTTACGGTGGAACAGGTGCAGCGATATGCAGGCAGCAGGCAGGATCCGGCCCGTATGGCAAGCAATTTTGCAGGTGTTCAGGGTGCAGACGATTCACGTAATGACATAGTAATAAGAGGCAACTCGCCTGCCGGTTTACTTTATAAAATTGAAGGGGTAGATGTAATTAACCCAAATCATTTTGCGGTACCGGGAACCACAGGAAGTGCAGTAAGCTTACTTAATGACAAAGTATTAGCCAACAGCGATTTTTTTACCGGTGCATTTCCTGCTGAATATGGTAATGCTCTTGCAGGAATTTTCGACATACGTTTTCGCAATGGCAACAACCAGCAACATGAGTATAGTGCTCAGTTGGGTTTTCTGGGAACTGAACTAACAGCGGAAGGACCTTTTACAGCTAATCACAATTCCTCTTATCTGGTTGCATATCGTTATTCAACTTTAAAGATGTTCGATTTGTTGAACATTCCAATTGGTACTGATGCAGTTCCACAATACCAGGACCTTAATTTCAAACTTAACTTTCCGACAAAAAAGGCAGGAACATTTTCAGTGTTTGGTTTAGGTGGAATAAGTGACATTGATATCATTGTGAGTGATGATAAAGAACCGGGCGATGAAATCTATGGTGACAAAGACCGCGATCAGTATTTCGCAACATCCACCGCTATGGCTGGTTTAACACACACGTACCAGTGGAACAGTAATGTGTTTTCCAAAGTGGTTTTATCAGGCTCGGTTGCAGATGCACATGCCCATCACGATCTCGTTTACCGTGCTGATGATTTTACAGTGGATTCCCTGGTGCCCAAACTGGATTATAAGTTTGTCGATTCACGAATTTCACTATCCGCTTTTATCAATGCACGAATAAATACGAGGCATATTATTAAAGCAGGATTAATCGTTGATCAGATGTTTTTTAATTTCAAAGACAGCAACTACCTGGAAAACTCGTATATATGGGAAGTTAGAGTAGATGCACGTTCAAATGCGCAACTGATACAACCCTATGCTGAATATAAATTTAAATTGAATGATGCAATAACAATCCATGCCGGAATACATGGCCAGGTTTTAACCATAAACACCAATTCTTCAGTAATTGAAGGCCGGCTGGGAGCCCAATGGAAAATCAACAACAACCATCAATTAAATTTAGGAGTTGGCATGCATAGCCAGCAGGCGGCTTCTTACATTTATTTTGCTCAACAGGCTGATAGCAATAGCAACTACCATCAATATAACAAGAACCTTGGCTTTATGCGCAGCAATCATGTTGTGCTGGGGTATGACCTGTTTTTGCAGAACAATGCACGAATAAAAATTGAAACCTATTACCAGCATTTATTTAATATCCCGGTTGATATCACTCCTTCCTCGGTGTCGCTGCTCAACCAGGGAGCTTCATTTACAAGGTTTTTTCCTGACCCGATGCGAAACGGGGGAACAGGAAATAATTATGGCGTTGAATTTACTTTTGAGAAATTTTTCAGCAGCAGTTACTACGTAATGTTAACAGCCACATTATACGATTCGAAGTATAAGGGAAGCGATGGCATTACCCGTAATACTGATTTCAATGGAAAGTATATTTTAAATGTTCTGGGAGGAAAAGAATTTGCACTCAATAAAAATAAAACCACTTTGTTTACAACGGCTTTTAAAATTACTACTTCAGGTGGAGCGCGCTACACACCTGCTGATACTGCAGCAAGCAATGCAGAAGGCGAACTTGTGGTTGTTGACTCTTTGCGAAACTCCGAACAGTTTGACAATTACTTTCGTGCTGATGTAAAGCTGGGATTGAAATTTAACGGGAAAAAAGTTTCACACACTTTTGCAATTGACCTGGTAAATATTTTTAATACAGAAAATGTATTGGGCCTAACTTATATTCCGGGAGCCGATCCTCCCTTGCGCGAAGAGTATCAGTTAGGTTTTCTTCCCTTGTTTTATTACAAAATAGATTTCTGAATAAGAAATTTAATTGATGTTGAAATCCATTTACGTTGGTTATTGTTTAGTTCAATTTTAGAAATGCAATAAGCAAAATAACTTACGTTACTAAATCAGATAGAATACCAATTATACTTCGGTAACACCTCCTGAAATAATATACTTCATCATTTCAGTACCCGAAGCATCAAGCTTGCTTATATTTTCAACCGGTACAATGACCAATTGTCCGTTAAAACCATATGAAAAAGGTAAATAAACAGCAACTTTCTCTTTACCTAAACCCAGATGGGTAAGATCGTCATCGGTAACAAATCCAATTCGCTGAACACTTGCGTCTTTATTAACCAGGACAAGCACCGGCTTTGTAAATCTCTTTTTCTCACCCACAAATGCTTCGAGCAAATCTTTAACGGATGAATAAATCAATTTAAGAAGCGGAGTGTGCTCAAAAAATCCTTCAATAAAATTCAATATTGGATTTCGAACAAACTTTGATCCGATATAACCCAAAAAGGTAATGGCTACTACAATGCTTAACACTCCCAGCCCCGGCACTTCAAATTCAGGAAAGCCCGGTATCTGTATAGGTAAATGAAACGGCAACAATCCGTCAATCCATTGTATCAGCTTAAAAAGTATGATGATGGTTGCTGCAGTGGGCACTATAATTATTGCGCCTTGTATAAAATAATTGAATAATGATTTCCAATTGAATCGCATAACAGTTTATTTTTTCTGGTGCGAAAATATCAGACTTTTTACAATGCTGCCTTAAAACAAATAAAAGCTTTACCGGACAAAAGGTTTTGTTAATTCGATTTTACAATTATCTCGTCAACAAAAAGCCATGCCTTTTCACCTGCACTTACATGCCATTCAGGAAGTCTACCGTAAGGTTTTGCGATTACTTTGATGTAGCGCCCTGTGGCTGTAACGCCCTGTGTAAAATCTTTTACTTCAACAGGCGCAGCTTCCCTGGCTGCACCGGGCCTTATTGTGGCAATGGTAGTATAATTGCTATTATCGTTGCTTACTGCAAAAATTATTTCACTGGGATAAAAAATCCATGGACCTATATCCTGCAGGCAACCTAAACCTACCTGTGTGATATTCTGAGTTTTGCCAAGATCAACAATAGCCTCAAGCGTATCTCCTGCATATCCCTGCCAGTTGCCTTTACGCCAGTCAACTTCTCCCCTAACCTGGTCTATTAAAGCTTCCTTACCTCCGGCTGTATATTGAGGATCATAATTCGTATTTAACTCGATAAACCGGTTGTCAGGAATTTTAAGAAATGATGTAGTAATAACAGCACTGCTTTGGCCATCTGCCTGTCGGGCAACATAAGATAGCGAACACGATGCATTAATTTCCACAGGCTTTGTATACATTTTTTCTGAAGAGTCAGAACCTGATAATCTATAATAAATGGAAGCCGCATCGCTGATGCTTTTTAACTCAACATTCATTTTATCCCTGAAAGTTCGCCCGTTGCAGACTGCAAACGGTGCAGGTACAATAAAATTATCATTGATAAGTGTTACCGGTGGCTGTATAATCTTACTGGTTTCAGGTGTTTCGCTCATGGTTAGCTCCAGCTTGCCGCCCTGCATCAATGCCTCATGCATAAAATAACTCTGTTGTAATTCCTTTCCATTTAGCTTCACATCAGTAACATAATAATTCTTATCCGAACGGTTTTTGGAAGTGATATTAAATGTTTTACCATTTTCCAGGTGTATTTTTACTTCATCAAAAACAGTTGTACCTATACAGTATTGGTTACTTGCCGGACAAACCTGGTAAAAACCGATTGAACTCATCACATACCAGGCACTCATTTGTCCGCAATCTTCATTACCACATAGTCCATCAGGAGCATTGTTATAAAAGTTATTGAGAATATAATTTACATTTTTTTGCGTTTTCCACGGCTGTCCGGCATAATTGTACAGGTAGGTTATATGATGTGACGGTTCATTACCATGTGCATATTGCCCCATAAGCCCTGTAATATCAGCCTGCTGCCTGCCTTTTAATGTTTCGCTTGCTGTAAAAAGAGCATCCAGCTTGTTTGAAAATTTTTCTTTCCCTCCATGCAATGCCATTAAACCACTAACATCTTGTGGTACATAAAAACTGTATTGCCAGCTATTGGCTTCCGTATAGTAATTATTCACTTCAGCGGGATCAAAGGGAGAATGAAACATGCCATTGTTTTTTCCGCGCATAAATCCTGAAGATGGATCAAATACATTTTTATAGGATTGGGCCCGCCTGATAAAACGATTGTAATCATCAGTTGCTCCTAATGATTTTGCCATTTGTGCAATGCACCAGTCATCATAAGCATATTCAAGAGTCTTAGATACTGATTCATGCTCGCAATCGTTTGCTAAAAAGCCATTGTTGCGATAACACTGTAACCCATAAAGTGTAGTATCAGCACTGTGCTTCATTGCTTTTAAAGCAAGTTTGGCATCAAATCCGCGTATGCCTTTCATATATGCATCAGCTATAACAGGCACGCTGTGATAACCAATCATACAAAATGTTTCATAAGCTGAAAGCTCCCAAACCGGTAAAATGCCTGCATGCCTGTAACGTGATATAAACGTATTAATAAAATCATTGGTCCGCCCTGAATCAATTATTGTAAGCAAAGGATGGAGTGCACGGTAAGTATCCCAAAGCGAAAACACTGTATAGGCTGCGCTGGTTTTTACAGGTGTTTTCCATTCATCAGCCACTGTGCATATGCTGGAGGTACTGCAACGGTAACGTCCGTCAACATCGCTGAAAATATTAGGGCTTAAAAGGCAATGGTACAGTGCCGTATAAAAAACAGTTTCGTTTTTTGAATTGCCCTTTACTTCAATCTTTCCCAGTTCTTTGTTCCACAATGCACGGGTGCTGTTTTTTACCTTATCAAAATTCCATGCCGGGTTTTCAGCTAAAAGATTTTTTTCTGCTCCTGCTTCATTAACAGCACTTATACCAACTTTTACCATAACGGGTTTTCCGTTTGATGCATCAAAATCAAAATGGCCTTTTATGTTCTTGCCACGTTCCTGCTTGCTTTGTGTCAACTGGTCATCTTGCGCCAGGTTATATTTTGTAAATGGTTTAGAAAATACCATATAAAAAAACACATACTGGTCTTCGGCCCAGGCTTTGCTCCTGCGCATACCTTTTACTGTTGAATCGTTTACTACAACAAGGTAGGAATCGAGCACTTCATCGCGATGCTTGAGGTCAATTATAATTGTTGCATTCTTTGTTTTAGGAAACGTGTATTTATGAAAACCGGTTCGGGGTGTGCAGGTTAATTCTGCAAGTATGTTGAATTTATCAAGTAATACTTTGTAATAACCCGGGGCTGCAGTTTCATTGGCATGACTGAATTTTGAACGGTACTGCTGATTATCAAAAATTTTAAATTTTTCGTCAGTAACAACAGGCATTAGTAAAATATCTCCATAGTCACTGCAGCCTGTTCCGCTCAGGTGTGTATGTGAAAATCCATAAATAAGACTATCACTGTAATGATAGCCGCTGCAACCATCCCATCCCTCTAAGCGCGTATCAGGACTAAGCTGCACCATTCCAAAAGGAGCACTTGCACCGGGATAGGTGTGGCCATGACCGCCTGTGCCGATAAAAGGATTAACCCTGGAGGCGAAATCCGGCTGAGCCTTTATAGTTTCGGAATTAAGGTTAAAGGCTGTAATGATGAGAAGTAATGCTGTGATATTTTTCATTCAGCTAAAGTAAATTTTGATTTAAAATGATTACAGGTTTTTTAATAGCAATTTCATATCCTTTATTTTCTCCAAATCTGCAACCTGTATTGCATATTCATCATAACCCGGTTTGCTACCCATGTTTAGCTTTGAATTCCGGTATTCCATTTCTGATTTTATAAATGATGTAGCAGATGAATGAAACTCACGCACTCCTGTATCATACAATTGCTTGATATTATTCACATTTACACCACTTCCTGCCATTACTGTTAAACGGTTTTCAGCGTAAGCAATCATTTTTTTAATTACCCCAATTCCTTCAATTGCTGTATGGCATCCTCCTGAAGTAAGTATACGTTTGATCCCGCAATCGTATATATCATCCATTGCTTTGAACAAATCATTACTCATGTCAATAGCGCGATGAAAAGTAATATCCATTGGCTGTGCAGCTTCAACCAATCTTTTTGTTCTTTCCACATCCACACTTCCATCTTTTTTTAATACGCCAATTACAACTCCTTTTACTCCGGCTTGTTTACAAAAGCTGATGTCGTGTAACATGGTTTGAAGTTCCAATCCGGAATAAAGAAAATCTCCGCCACGCGGACGAATGATTACATAAACATCAATAGGCTGAACCTGCAAAGCCTGCAAAATAGTTCCGTAGGATGGTGTAGTGCCTCCTGCATTTATATCAGCACAAAGCTCTACCCTATTGGCTTTTGCCTCTGCGGCATTAATAACTGATTGTATGCTATAGCAACAGATTTCTAAAATTGCTTTTTCATCCTTTTTATTCACGTTGTTCATTTATTTGTTGCAATTTATAGCTACAAAAACACCAGAGAGTAAAATTGCTATTGAGGTTTGTTTTGAATTGTTCTTCCTGCCCTGTAAATAATTATAAAATAAATTGCTGCTATGATGTAAGGCATAACAGAAATAATCATTTTGTAGTTTAAGCTGAATATACCTGCCAGCAAAATCATAAATGCCAGCGGAATAGTTAACAGAAAACCTGCAAGGCTTAACTTTCTTGAGGGTTGCTTTTGCAAAAAGGTTACGAGTAATAGTACCTGTCCGCTAAATGGCAATAGTATTAACGGATGTGTGAAAGAACTAAGTTTCTCATTAATCTGAGTAAAAAACTCATATTCCATTTGAAAAAGGAAGTAGGAATGACCACCACCCCATTCTATTAAGCAAAACAAAAAGGTTACAAATAACGCAGCATTGATCAAACGTTGCTTCATCATACAGGCTTATGGATTTTATGCAATTATAATGGTTTTACGGTGAGTAATTTTTCCTTGAATTTCGCTCTAAAAAAATCCTGACTTTCTCGCGGGCTATTTGTGCAGCGAGTCCATTCCAGTAAAAATCGAATCCATGATCGCATGCAGGCAACCTGTAAAATTCGCATGGGACACCAAAACTCAGCAGTGCATTATTCAGCAATTCACTTTGATCATCAGGCACCACTTTGTCATCGGCACCATGTATAATAATAGTGGGAGGCGAATTACTATCAGCATAATTTACCGGAGATATGAGTGCATACCTTTCGGGAAATTTTTCAGGGCTTCCGCCTGTAAGCTGGTCAAGCATTGAGGTGGTATGTTTGCTCTTATTAAAACTATTATAAAAAAGTTTTAAATCTGTTGGTCCATAAATATCTATCACACCTGCAACTTTTATTGATGACGTATTGCAACATGAATCAAGGAAAGAGTTCCCAGCAGAATAGGCTGTAAGCAATGCAAGCTGTGCTCCTGCCGAATATCCCATCAGCATAATCTTTCCGGTATCAACACCATATTCACCGGCATGACTATGCACCCACTGCAATGTTGACTTTACATCGCAAACTGCATCAAGCCAGCGCTCAGGCGGTGTAAGCCTGTATTGTATATCAAATACACTGTATCCCAAACTGTTCAGCCATGTGTTCCATCCTGACATATCACTTTTGTCACCGTGCGACCAGCCACCTCCATGTATTTTAATTATTGCAGGTTTTAATGCCCTAGCAGTAGTTGCATAAGCTGGCCACACATCGAGCATCAGCTGCTTACTATCAGGTGTTACTTTATAGGTTACGGTTTTAATTGCTGAATGATCTCCTTTGTTCCTCTCATAATATAATGCGGAGCTGTAACTAACCTTAACATTATACTCAGTGGCAGCCACTGTTAACTGAACCAGCGGAATAACAGCAATCATTAAAGCAATAATGAAGGACAGCATGAAAAATAAAAATGACAACATCCATTTTTTAAACCAGGCTATGAAGGCTATTGCCAGTAAAAAAAGAGCCGGGTAAACAAATAATACATGTAAAACTGAAGCAGCTACACCCGGTAAGCCGATTAATTTGTAAGGCAATGGAAAAAAAACATATGCAGCTGTAACAAGAAGAAAACAACTCAGTATGACACTACAGATTGTTATCAGCCATTCAGTTAAACTGCCCGGTTTAATTTCCATACCTCATTTTTTTATAATCAAACCGTTATACAGGTTTTAGAAAACACCTGATCATGAAACAAAATACATATCAATCTCTCCTTTATTTTTTGCCTGAATTTTTCCGCGATATTGGCAATTGAACTGAGCTTTTACCAAATGATAGGTAGATTCGCTGATGTTCACCTTACCGGTTTCACCGGCTGATTCAATTCGTGAAGCAATGTTAACGGTGTCGCCCCAGATATCGTAAGCAAATTTTTTAATGCCTACCACACCTGCCACCACCGGTCCACTGTTTAAGCCAATACGAACTTCAAAAAATGGTGCATTCGTTGTTGCGCGTTTTTCTTTTTCCTGCTTAATAAATGAGCACATTTCCAATGCTGCTTTTACGGCATTAATTGCATGATCAGGATTTTCGTTGGGCAAACCTGAGGCACACATATAACTATCTCCAATGGTTTTAATTTTTTCCAGTCCGTAACGGGTAACAATCTCATCAAAGGCTGAATAGCAAAAGTTAATTTCGTTTACCAGTTCCTGTGCAGATAATTTTTCGCTTATAGCAGTAAAATTTTTAAAGTCAGTAAACAATACGGTAACTTCCTGGTAATCCTTGGCCCTGGCCATTCCTGTGGCTTTCAGCTCTTCTGCAGTTTCTGAAGGCAGGATATTGAGTAGCAGTTCATCACTCCTCTTTTTTTCATTCGAAATTTTATTTCGCTGGCGGAAGATGATTGCAGAAAACAACAGCACTACCATTAACCCTCCAATTACAATATTCCTGATCAATCGCTGCTTCCGGATTTCAGCTGCAGATAAAACATTCTTTTTTTCCTGTTCACTTTTTAAAGCAGCCTCACGTTTTTCATATTCATATTGAAACTGTGTTTTGATGGAAGCCTTGCGGTTCTCATCATTTTTTACACTGTCGCGCATACTGATGTACAAATCATTCATCACTAAAGCCTGCCTCCAGTCATTTTTTAACCTGTACAGTTTCTGCAGGTTACCAGCTGCATTACGTATATCATTAGGATAGCCTAATTGCTTTGCCAGCTGCAGCGACTGCAGTAAATACTTCTGAGCCTGGTCAAGGTTACCGGTTTCCAGGTAATACCCGCCCAGTATATTGGTAACAGAAGCAAGCCCCCATTGATCACCTATTTCTTCAAAACCTTGCAAGCTTAATTCAAGGCTTTGCTTCGCTTCTTGTGGCCTGCCCGTTTTAAGGTAAATGTTTGCAATATTTTTCAGTGAATAGGAAACACCCTGTTTATCATCAATTGCACTTCTCACTTTTAATGCCTCACGATAATAATAAAGTGCTGAGTCGGGCTGATTAATTTCATCAAACACACCTCCAAGCGAGTTTAAAACATAACCCATGGAATATTGCTGATTGGCTTTTCGAACCACCATGAGCGCTCTTCTGAGGTATGCAAAAGCTTCATCATATTCCTGCTGGCTTTTATATATAAATGCAATGTTGGTCAGCACTGTTGAAATACCCTCTGCATCATTCATTTTTTCATAAATACGAAGGGCAGGTAAAAAATAATCCAGTGCTTCTTTTATTCTGCCCTGGCTGGAAAAAATCAAACCGATGTTATTATAGGAAGTAGCAAGGCCGCTGGAGTCCTTTATTTCCTGCCTTAACTTAAGGCATTGCAAATTGTATTTAAATGCTTCTTCTATTTTTCCCTGGTCTTTGTAAATCGCTGCTATATTATTCAGGCATGTAGCAATTTCCCTTTTACGTTTCAGCTTTTCAAAAATCTTTAAACTCACATCATAATAGGCAAGTGCATTTTTGATATCCCCTTTTTGCTCATAGAGATAAGCCAGCCAGCCTGCACCTTCGGCAATTCCATTATCATGATTTATGCTGACTGCAAACACATATGCAGAATCGGCATACTTTAAAGCCAATTCAGGCGATGCTGCAAGATGCTCACCTGCCAGGTGAATAAATGCATTGTATCTTACTGTATCAGGAATTGACTTCAACAGTAATTGGTTAAGTGAATCAATAGCGTTGATATCCTGGCCCAGGCATATTGAAGGAAACACAAAAATAAAAATGAGAACCTTTCTTAAAATCATCTATTGCGCTAACTAATAATATACAGAACCCGATCAATAAAACAAGAATTGGCTTAATGGGTTAATGTTTGATACTTTCTAAAGTATGCGGCTGATGTTTGTACCTGAACACAACAGGGAATAAAATACTCAGCACGAGGGCATACCCTGCAAACGTGAACCATATACTTTGCCAGTCTTTTACCCCGTTAACCGTAAAATGATCCACTACCCATCCACTGATCATACCACCCAGGAAAGCACCTATTCCATTAGTCATAAACATAAATAATCCCTGGGCACTGGCTCTTATTTTTATATCCGATTCGCGCTCCACAAACAAGGAACCTGAAATATTGAAAAAATCGAACGCCATTCCATAAACAATCATAGAAAGAACAAGCAGCCATAATCCACTACCCGGATCTCCTAGACCAAACAATCCAAAACGTAATGCCCATGCCACCATGCTCATCAGCATTACCTGTTTTATGCCAAACCTATGGAGGAAAAATGGTATGGTAAGAATAAACAATGTTTCAGAAATTTGAGAAATGGAAATCAAAACACTTGGATGTTGCACGGCAAATGAGTTGGCATATTCAGGTATCACTTCAAAATCGTGCAGAAAGGGTTCGCCAAATGCATTGGTGATTTGTAAGGCTGCACCCAGCAACATGGCAAAGAAAAAAAACACAGCCATTTTAGTTTGCCTGAACAACACAAATGCATCGAGGCCCAGTGATGAAATAAAAGATTTGTTTTCACCGGTATGCGATGGTTTGCATGGTGGCATGGTAAAGCTATAGATACCCATCAATAATGAAGCTGCTGCCGCCACCTGGAATTGTACAGGGCTTTTTGTCCAACCCAATAAATCAATAGTCCACATGGCGAGAATAAATCCTATCGTACCCCATACACGGATTGGAGGAAAATCCTTTACAATATTGAAACCTTTATTTTCAAGAACGATGTACGAAACAGTATTGTTTAATGCTATGGTGGGCATAAATGCCATGGAGTTAAAAAAGATCACCCAGTACATCATTTGCGGATCGCTTACCTGCGAAGCCCAGAATAATAAGAGTGCTCCTGCAATATGACAGGCACCCAAAACCCGTTCGGCATTCATCCAGCGGTCGGCAACAATACCCATCAAGGCAGGCATAAAAAGTGATGCAATACCCATGGTGCCATAGGCTGCACCTATCTGGCTGCCGGTGGCATGTAATGTGGCAAACATGTAACCGCCTAAAGAAATTAACCACGAGCCCCAGATAAAGAACTCTAAAAAATTCATCACAATGAGGCGATGCTTGATATTCATAATGCAATAATAATTTGATGCAATATGTAAAACTAAAAGCTATTGCAAAAAAAATTAAACCGCCTTAAGCAGGTAATAATTCTTCTTACCTTTTTGTACCAGCAGATACTTGCCATTAATAAGCAATTCGTTTTTTACTATACCATTAATGTCAGTATATTTTTCTTTATTGAAACTCACTCCCCCGGCCTGAATCATTTTACGTGCTTCGCCACGCGATGGAAAAATCTGCGTTTTGTCGTGCAGCAATTCCAGCACATTTATTCCAACAGTTAATTCACTCGTTGCAACATTGCTTTGCGGCACACCTTCAAACACCTGCAGGAATAATTCCTCGCTCAGGTTTTTCAAGGCATCTGTTGTGGCTTTACCAAATAATATTTCAGATGCATCAACAGCGCTTTTATAATCTTCCTCAGAGTGAACGCGAATGGTAATATCCTTTGCCAGTTCTTTCTGCAACACCCGTGCAGCAGGATTCACAGTATGTTCTTTTTCCAAAAATTCAATTTCTTCTTTTGTTTTTGTGGTGAAAATTCTGATGTAATTCTTCACATCCTCATCGCTTGCATTCAGCCAGAACTGGTAAAATTTATACGGTGATGTTCGTTTGGCATCTAACCAAACATTGCCACCTTCAGTTTTTCCGAATTTTGTTCCGTCAGCTTTTTTAATCAATGGAGTTGTTAATGCGAAAGCTTCGCCTCCTTCCATTCTGCGAATCAATTCTGTACCCGTTACAATATTTCCCCATTGGTCAGAGCCACCCATTTGCAGCATCACACCATGGTTTTTCCACAAATAATAAAAATCATAGCCTTGCACCAATTGATAAGAAAATTCAGTGAACGACATTCCTGTTTCCAGTCGGCTTTGAACAGAATCTTTTGCCATCATATAATTGATGGAAATATGTTTGCCCACATCGCGGATAAAATCAAGGAAGGTGAAATTTTTAAACCAGTCGTAATTATTTACTATTTGTGCTGAGTTGGCACCACAATCAAAATCCAAAAATTTCTCTAATTGTTTTTGCTGCGCATTAAGATTGTTCTGCAAAATAGCTTCACTCAGTAAATTTCGCTCAGCCGATTTACCTGAAGGATCGCCAACCATTCCTGTTGCACCGCCAACCAAAGCAATTGGCTTATGCCCGCAACGCTGAAAATGCAACAATATCATTACCTGCACCAAATTGCCTACACCTAATGAATCAGCAGTTGGATCGAAACCGATATAACCGGTTACCATTTGCTTGTTCAGTAAATCTTCAGTGCCGGGCATTACATCATGTATCATTCCGCGCCATTTCAGTTCTTCAATAAAATTCTTCATTTTGAGTTTATCATTTCAGTTCGAGTGCGCGAATGTAATTGATTAGATAAATAAGTTGGTTAAGTTTGCCTCCTGTCAAACCATAAAATGATTTTAGTAACAGGCGGCACCGGACTATTAGGATCACATTTGCTTTTGGAGCTTGCAAAAAAGCAGGATAGCATTCGCGCACTCAAACGTGAACATTCTGACCTGTCGGCAGTGCGAAGTGTTTTTGCATCGGTGCCACAACTGTATGATAAAATTGAATGGATGGATTGCGATATCCGTGATACCGAAACCCTGAACATTGCTTTTGAAAATGTTGATCATGTGTATCACAGTGCTGCTATGGTTTCGTTCAACTCAACTGATATTGATGTAATGATGAGCACCAATGTGGAAGGCACTGAAAACATTGTGAATTTGTGCCTGGCACATGGTGTGAAAAAATTAGTTCATGCCAGTTCGGTTGCTGCATTGGGAAGAAATTTTGAAAACGGACTTATTAATGAAGAAACACACTGGCATACCTCCAATGAAAACTCCAACTATGCCATAAGCAAGTATGGCGCTGAGCGCGAAGTGTGGCGCGGCATAGCAGAAGGTTTGAATGCGGTGATTGTAAATCCATCAATCATCATAGGCCCCGGCATCTGGAATGCAAACGGAGGTGCGCTGATTAAATATGTGTATGATGAGCACATGTTTTATCCCACCGGCTCCACCGGTTTTGTGGATGTGCGCGATGTAGTGAGTTGCATGATACAATTAATGGAAAGTGAAATTACTGCAGAGCGTTTTGTAATCAACAGTGAAAACATGCCTTATAAAACAATAATGGATTGGGCGGCTGAGGCTATGAATAAATCCAAATCGAAAATTAAAGTTACACCACTTATGGGAGCGATTGGCTGGAGAGCGGAGAAAATTAAAAGCTGGGTTACAGGCAAAAGCCCCATGATAACCAGGGAAACTACCGGCACCTCGTTTAAAAATTATTGCTATTCCAACCTTAAAATAAAAGAAGCACTTGGAATAAATTTTATTCCGATGAAAGAAAGTGTGGAGTGGACGTGCGGTAAGTTAATGGAGGAGTATAAATGAACATTCACCGGAAACACAAGCGATAATAAGATTTCATTTCCGTCAATCTTCTTAGCTTAGCAATTCAAAATCGAATACCATGAACAATCAAGCAACATTAACCGATGAACTAGCGGGACTTAAACCATCTGATAATGCTTTTGCAGAAGGAACAGCTTCAGAAACAATTAGTATTTCCGGGTTGACCAATGGAATCTACTTTTATAAAATTCTTGCAGCTGATAAATCAATTTTATCATCTGGTAAAATAACCATTATCAAATAACTTAAGAGCCATGAAAAAGAAATTGATAATGCTTATTGGCTTATTGTTTTCAATAAACTCATTAATAGCCCAGGGGCAGCGCAATACGTGGTACTTTGGACACTATGCAGGAATAACTTTTAATACAATACCTCCCACTTATTTATTGAATGCTATGGCAAGAGCTGTGGAATCAGTTGCCTCAATAAGTGATGTAAATGGTAATTTGCTTTTTTATGCTAACGGATGGGATACGGTATTAATTCCATATTCCCAACAGCTACAGGTTTGGAATAAAAACCATCAAGTGATGCAAAATTCCTCCGGCATTCATGGACATATGTCTGTTACACAAGGGGCATTGATTTTGCCTTCCCCGGGTGATAGCAACCAGTTTTATCTTTTCAGTATTGCAACACACATTTTATCAACATTTGATGGTCGATTATACTATTCTATAGTTGATATGACTTTAGATAGTGGATTGGGTGCTGTAACACAAAAAAACATTGTTTTATGTGACAGTTTTGTTTCTGAAAAACTATCTGCGGTAAAACATGCCAATGGGCGCGACTGGTGGATAATGGCCCATTTACACAACAGCACACAGTTTATTGAATATTTGTTAACCCCGGCTGGTCTTAGCGGTCCAACATTTTTTAGTGTGGGTCCCTTTATTCCATCAACATTTTCCACTACCTGGGGTCAGATTGTTTTTTCACCCGATGGCAGCAAAATGTGTATGGCAAATGTTGACGGATACTTGGAATTGTTTTCATTTGACCGGTGCAGCGGCACACTTGCGCATACCCATTCACTCGGAGATCCTCCTTATACCAACACTACAAGCTTTTACGGCTGCTCTTTTTCAGGCAACAGCAACGTATTGTATGCATCAAAAAGCAATGCATTGTTTCAGTATAACTTAAATGCAACAAATATTAAAGCTTCTATTCAAGTGCTATACCTTGTGAATGTAATTCACCAGCCTGACAGCATAAGCCTTGCCTGCAATTTCAGTCCATGTAGCTTTGATTTAAACGGCCGATTGGTAAAAGCAGGCTTACCCAATTTGCCCAACTATGCCTTAGGGCCGGTATATGGCAGTGTATGTGATACGTTAACCTCTGTTGATAATATTCAAATGGCAAATACCAAATGTGAGTTGAAAGCCTTTTATCACACTGCCTTGCAAAAACTATTTATCAATGCGGAGCATTTAAAAGGAAAAACCTATACGCTTACTGTTACTGATGTAATGGGGCGGCAGATATTCGAAAAATCGGGAAGGTTGCAACCACCATATTTCTCAATGGATTTGGATTGCAGCTTTTTTTGCAGCGGGTTATATCTTATAGCACTTGCTACTGAGAAAGAAATGCTATCTCAAAAATTTATTAAGTGAATTGCTACAACCTATAAAGGGCTGAGGGTATTTATTTCATTAAAGTCTTATGTGAAAAATTTACAGCGGTTAAAAAGGTGATAAAAATGTGAAGATACACACTGTTTTCAGATACATGTAAGGGTTACATTTTCATCAATCTTTGTAGCTTAGCAATTCAAAATCGAATACCATGAACAATCAAGCAACATTAACCGATGAACTAGCGGGACTTCAACCAGCAGACAAAGCATTTGCAAAACTTCAGCAACGTTTTGCGGATAAGTACAATGAAATTTTTACTAACGACCTTGCCGAAAAAACTGTGGTGGTAATTCCCAGCCTTACGCTGGACAGGGAAGTACTTAAATCGCTAAAAGGGGCTATTCATTACGAAGAACGTATGCTGTGCATGTTATTACTGCTGCGTATGCCTCGTACGCATCTTATTTATGTAACCAGTGCGCCTATTGACAATACCATAGTGGATTATTACCTGCACCTGTTGCCGGGCATTACCGGTGAGCATGCCCGACAGCGCCTCACCCTGCTGAGCTGCTATGATTCGTCAGATAAATCGCTGACCGAAAAAATCCTTGAACGCCCGCGCTTAATCAAACGCATCAAGGAGGCAATAAAGCATACTGAAATGAGCCACATTGCCACCTTTAATGTTACTGACCTTGAAAAGCAGCTTGCGCTTGCGCTGGATATACCGCTCTTTGGCTGCGACCCGGCCTTCTGGTACCTGGGCACTAAATCGGGTTGCAGGAAATTATTCAAGCAGCTTGGCATCAAACTGCCCGCAGGTTCGGAAGACCTGAAGAATGAACAGGACATTGCGCAGGCACTTGCTGAACTTAAAGCCGCCAAGCCTGAATTGCAAAAAGCGGTTATCAAAATGAACGATGGTTTTTCAGGCGAAGGCAATGCTATTTTTTCTTTCAAAGCAATCAGCGCTGGTGATGCAAAACTTGCTGATACGATTTTGAAAAACTTAAAACAACAACTTAAAATTGTTGCACCCGGAATGGGATACGATCTGTTTATGGAAAAATTCACCAGCATGAGTGGTATTGTTGAAGAGTTTATTGCAGGAGATGAAAACCGATCGCCATCGGTTCAATGCCGGGTGAATCCTGTGGGCTCACCTGATGTTTTCAGCACACATGATCAGTTGCTGGGAGGTGAAAGCGGACAGGTTTATTTAGGAGCAACATTTCCGGCTGATAAAGAGTACAGTGTAGAGATTGGTGCAATAGGAAAAAAAGTAGCCGATGAATTGCAACGGCTTGGCGCATTAGGCAGGTTTGCCATTGATTTTATGTCGGTAAAAAAATCAACCGGCTGGGAGCACTATGCCATTGAAATTAATTTACGTAAAGGCGGCACCACACATCCTTACATCATGCTGCAGTTTTTAACCAACGGCACTTACGACTATCAATCGGGAACTTACACAATGCCTAATGGCCAGCAGCGTTCTTACTTTGCTTCAGATAATGTAATAAATGAAAAATATAGAGGGCTTACACCACACGACCTTATAGATATGGCTATCTGTAACCATATACTTTACGATGGTTCCAAACAGGCCGGTGTAATGTTTCACATGCTGGGTGCGCTTTCTGAATTTGGAAAATTAGGCATGGTATGCATTGGCGAAACTGCAGAAGATGCGCGCAATTATTATTACAAAACACTTGAAGTGCTTGACCATGAAGTTAGTGAATTGAAATAATTGCATGGTATTAATTACTATTCTTCCACAAAATACATTTTCACTTTACCTTTTCCTTTGGCTTTAATCTCGCCCCTGTATTCGAATTTAAATTTTCCGGCTTTGCTGTCGGGCATATCTTTTACCAATTCATAGGTTGTTCCGCTGATGTTTATTTTACCTGCCTGTCCCGATGATTCCATGCGTGCAGCAATATTTACGGTATCGCCCCAAATATCATAAGCAAATTTTTTCACACCAACAATGCCGGCCACTACAGGCCCGGTATGAATGCCTATCCTGATTTCAAAAGCAATTTCTCCGTTAGCTTCTTTTTTCCTTTTATGCTCCATCATAAAGTCGCGAATTTCTATCGCGCATTTTATCATATCTTCTGCATGGGTAAGATTGCTTACAGGCAAACCACTGGCACACATGTAGGCATCTCCAATTGTTTTAATTTTTTCAATTTTATATTTGTGCAAAATGTTGTCGAAAGCACTGAAACAGTAATTGATTTCATCTACCAGCAATTCAGCGCTTACTTTTTCACTCACCTTTGTAAAATCTTTGAAATCGGTAAACATTACCGTAACCATTGTAAATGCCTTGGGTTTGCTTATGCCCGTACTTTTCAATTCTTCGGCAGTTTCTGCAGGCAATATGTTAAGCAGCAATTCATCACTGCGGCTTTTTTCTTTCTTAATCTTGTTGCGCTGACGCATTACTATTATTGAAAAAACAAACATGATGGCCAGCACTCCAATGGAAAAGTTCCTGATGTTCCGGTCTCTTAAAACCTGTTGCTGTGTAATTAAATCTTTCTTCTCCTGTTCAAATTTTAACCGGATTTTTTCTGTGTTGCCGGCTGTTTCAAGACTATAATAAACTTTATCAAGTGAATCGGCCACTACTTTATAGTTAAGGGCTTTCAGGTAATCGCCAAACTGGTAGGATGCATAATACAAAGCCTGGTACACATCAATTTTAATATGAGTAAGATTATACTGTTCCGTTAATTTTAAGGCTTCGTTGGCAAAATAAAAAGCGCTGTCCTTAACTTTCATATTGGCGTAAACTCCGCTTATAGCCGCTTGTGTAAAGGCGGCATAGGTGGGGTTACCTGAGGCCTGCCATACTTCAAGTGATTGCCTGTACAAGGTAATAGCATTTTGATATTGCTTAAGGTAAGATGCCCGTTGTGCCAGGGTGAGCAAAACCACCGCCTTTACATTTTCCTTTTTAAGCCGGGAAGCAATCGGTAATGCTTCAGAACTGTATATATCAACATCATCCCATTCTTTCAAATCTGAACTTAATTTAGCGAGATAGACCAGTACGGTAAGCAGTTGTTCTTCACTGCCAGTTTTTCGTGCAAGTTCAAGTGCCTGTTTTTGATACGACTTGGCAAGCGTAAAATTTTCCAGCATACGGTAACTATCTCCTGTTTCGCACCATGCACGTATCAGTAATGCAGTATCGCTGATGGCTTCAGCGATTTTTGCGGCTGAGAGGAATGCATCAACAGATTGAGAAAACTCACCGTTAAGATTGTAAAGCTGGGCTACATTAAGTAATGCAAGCGCTTCGCCTTTTTTCCAGTTAAGTTTATTGGCCAGGTTAATGGCTCTGTCTGCTTGTTGAAAAGCAAGGGTGCTGTTGGTTTCAAAAAGCTCATTGGATGAGCTCATTAATAAGCTCACCAAATTTGTATCTTCATTTGCGGACTCAATTACCATTTGCAATGAGTCCAGGTAATGACCATTATGGCTTTGAGCCTCACCCGATTTTACTATTGAAATAAGCAGAATAATAAAACTTATTATTCCTTTAATTCTATTACACATGCCTATTCTGCTTTTAATCATAGAATAATTGATGTTGCATAAATCTAAGGTAAACGAATTAGCCTGTAGTTGCATCAATATTAATTTGCCACCTCGCTCTGCTTTTTACTTAACTCAATAATTACCTCTTCGTAAACTTTATCCAGCAGTTCGGGGTGCTGCGTGTACCATTCCATGCTTTTGCGGTAAATGTCAACAGTAATTTTATGCTTGCTGAAAATAAAATTATAGTAAGCAGCAGTATAGTCAGGTCCAAAATTTCCTACTTCGGTTTGCTTGTTAATGGCAGCTTCTGCAATCTGCACATCGGTAAGTACTGCCACCATTTCTTCCTTTTTTAAAACATCAGCCGGTATTTCAACCTGCTTTTTTTTACAGGCTGACATGGAAATAAGGAAACATAGAAATAATGGAATTAGGTAATTCGGATACACAGATATTCGGAAAAAGTTTTTCATGATTTTGATTCCACTTTAATTTCTGTTGAATATCAATCGTTGACCGGTAATGCCTTCAGTTATTTTGCCGTTTTCAAAAATCAAATTTCCGTTTACAAAAGTGTGTGTTACACTTGATTTAAAAGTGGTTCCTTCAAAAGGCGACCAGCCACATTTATAAAGCACGTTAGCTTTATTTACTGTTTGTGGTTTATTTAAATTCACCAGAACCAAATCGGCAGCATAACCTTCGCGTATGTAACCACGGTTTTTAATTTGAAAACATTCAGCCACAGCATGGCTCATTTTTTCCGCAATGCGTTCCAGTGAAATTTTTTGCTGATGATACATTTCCAGCATAGCCACCAAAGCATGCTGAACCAACGGTCCTCCGCTTGGGGCTTTAAAATACGTTTGCTGTTTTTCTTCAACAGTATGCGGTGCATGGTCGGTGGCAATAACATCAATGTGATTATCGAGCACACCTTTTAAAATAGCATCACGGTCGGTTTTGGTTTTTATGGCAGGATTCCATTTGATAAAATTTCCTTTCGCTTCATAATCTTCATCACTGAACCACAGGTGATGTATGCAAGCTTCGGCAGTAATTCTTTTTTGGGAAAGCGGAATGGAATTATCAAACAGACTAATTTCTTTAGCAGTTGAAATGTGTAAGATGTGTAAACGGGTATTGTATTTTTTTGCAAGACTGACTGCAAGCGATGAACTCTTGTAGCAGGCTTCGGCACTGCGTATAACAGGATGGTACTTAACAGGGAAATCATCTCCTAACATTTCTTTAAACTCGGCCATATTTTTCCTGATGATTCCTTCATCTTCGCAATGTGTTGCAATCAACATATGCGACTCCGAGAAAATTTTTTCAAGTGTCTGTTCATTATCCACCAGCATATCGCCTGTAGATGAGCCCATAAATATTTTTATGCCGCATACATTCTGATGATTGGTTTTCAGCACTTCTTCAATATTAGTATTGGAAGCACCCATGAAAAAAGAATAATTGGCAAAAGAATTTTTTGAAGCAATCTGATATTTGTCTTCCAGTAATTCCTGTGTTAATGCATTGGGCACGGTATTGGGCATCTCCATAAAACTGGTAATGCCACCGGCCACAGCTGCGCGCGATTCTGTAAAAATAGTACCCTTATGCGTTAAACCCGGCTCGCGAAAATGCACCTGGTCATCAATACATCCCGGAAAAAGATGCAAGCCTTCTGCATTAATTTCTTTAGCGCCAACGGGAGTTGAAATAGAGGTTTCCATTTTTTCAATCACACCATCGTTAAGCAAAACATCTGATGGGAAAATTTTTCCTTCGTTAACAACCCGGGCGTTTTTAATCAGGAATTTACTCATTTTAACTTGCTTTCTTAACATTAAACTCAACAGGCAGCAGTGCAGCAAGCTCCACATTTTTTGAAGCTTCCATTATTTCGATACCTACAATTTTTCCATCTTCGTTAATGTCCAGCACAACATCTTCACTTATGCGTTTGTTCATAACATCAGATTTTTGCTTGTCAAGTCTTATATACAACAAGTCTGTTTTGGAATCATAGTTTACTGTCATAAATTTTCCTCCCATTTCCCGTAAAAAGCATATACGGTTACTGTTATTATTCTATTATTTTCTACAATATAATATACTTCAATTCTTTTTTGTTCATAATATTTATTGCCCCTGTTTTGCTTGAAAGGAATAATTAAAAATTTCGCAAGTCGTTCTTTCTTTGCAATCAACTCATTTCCTTGTTTAATAACCAACCGGATTTCCTCTTCGCTAACTCCCCTTTCAGATGCACGTTCAAGCGTATGAGGCTCAATAATAATTTCCATTTCAGAAAGTGAAGTTAACCTTTAACTCTTAATTTTATTTTCAAATTTCAATAACAACCTTTCCACGGGCTTATCATTTTCCAAATGGCTTTCTACAATTTCGGCAACATCACTTAGTTGTACATTCACATACCATGTACCTTCAGGATAAACCACTATGGTAGGACCGAAATCGCAAATATCAAGGCATCCTGTTTTTTGTGCGCGCATTTCCACATTCAGGTTTTTTTCTTTCATAATGCGCTTAAATTCCTTTACTAATTCAAGGCCATGCGCTTCTCCGCAGCTTCTTTTGGCTGCATCTGGGGCACGCTGATTGGTGCAGATGAATAAATGTTTTTTATACTTCATGTGCGGTGTAAAAAACCCGGTGTAAACCCCTGTTCATGCTCAAGCATAAACCATTACCTTCGGGCTATAATTTAAGGAAATGATTAAGGATTATTTATTAATAGCGTTGCGCTCAGCCGGTGTTTACCTGTTTATCATCAGCGCCATACGCATTTCAGGAAAAAAAGAACTTTCACAGTTATCCATTATTGACCTGGTGTTTATCATGCTTATCAGCAATGCTGTACAAAATGCAATGGTAGGCAGCTGGGATGATTTTAAAGGTGGAATTGTTTCAGCAGGAGCACTATTCCTGCTCAATCATCTTTTTAAGATTATTTTTTTCAGAAACCGCCATATCGCCAAATTGGTTCAGGGCAATCCTGTTTTTCTCATCAGGAATGGCATGGTACTTACTGATAATCTTTCGCGTGAAAAAATCACCATGGAAGAACTGGAAGCTGCAGCACGTGAGCATGGCGAAGACAGCCTTTCTAAAGTTGACCTTGCAGTATTGGAAACCGATGGAAGTATAAGTGTAGTAAGTAAAAACTATCATCATCAAACCAACAGAAAGCGGAAACATTCAAAGGAATTGCCGGGGTCGGTAAGCAATTAAATTATGCTGAATTTTAAAATTGTTTTTTGTTCGCTGCTTTGTTTCATTGTTATGCTCGCGTTGCCAGCAATGGCACAATTTCATAATGAAAAATTTCTGCGTGCAGGCGCTACCATTTCTTACGAAAATCAACCTGACCGTAAATTTTCTGAAAGCGATTCCAACTATCATAGTGTAAAATATGCATTTACCTACCGGCAACCCATCATTAACGTAGTAAGCAAAGGTGGCGACCAGGGAGCTTTTAAATTAACCGGGCTCCGGTTAAATCTTAAAGCAAGCCGCACAGATTTGGAAATGGACTTCCTGCACGAAAATCATAAGCTTTACCATGCCGGGGCAGGGCTTGACTTTATTTATTTCCCCGGCCGAAAAATTCTTTACCTCGTTAATTTCAATGCCAATATTTACCAGGATAATTATGTAAGCGGAAGAGGAGATATCAGGTACACCGGATTTTTTATGCTCAATTACCGTATTAATAAAACCGTTTCACTTAAAGGAGGTTTGTCATATTCGTTTTTATTCGGGCGTGGAATTCCGTTGCCGATACTTGGAGCAGGATTTCATTTTAAATCGGGCACAGAAATTAATTTACTGCTTCCCTATTATTTAAACGTTGCCCAAAAATTGGGAAACAAATCAACATTGTCGCTTGCCTTTAAACCAGATGGTTCAGTTTATGAATTTTCCAACAAAGGAAATTTTATCGGATATGAGCCTTTAATACAATTGCGCCAAACCGGTTTTAAGGCAGGATTGAATTACGCCTTTGCATTTAATGACAACATAAAAATTTTTATTGAAGGAGGAATAGTTCGCCACAGTTCAGTTGCCTTCAGCGAAAATAAAATTACTGAAAAGGAAACTTTTTTTGATGCTGATGTGGATAACGGCCCCTATGGAAAAGCAGGTTTCATTATCACTTTTGGCGAAGCTCCCAGGTGGGGAAAACAAAATGGCGTAAACTTTATGCTGGATTATGATGTTAATAGGATGGACATGAGGGATTAGGCCAGGCTGTATTCGTTAAAACGATCAGCCGGCTTCAATAAATTCCGGATAAAGTTTACTTATAAATGAAAAAGATTTTAATAGCAGGGGGCAGTGGATTGATCGGAACACGTATTACTGAATTGCTTTTGCAAAGAGGCTATGTGGTTTCACACCTGAGCAGAAAAGCAGGAAGAAAAAAAGAAGTTGAAATTTTTGAATGGGATGTGGATAATTTTAAGGTGGATGAAAAAGCATTTGAAAATGTTGATACCATCATAAACCTGGCAGGTGCCGGCATTGCTGACCATCCATGGACTGCAAAGCGCAAACAAGTTATTATTGACAGTCGTGTAAATGCAGCAAAAACTATTTATGATTTTTTAAAATCCCATAAACATACCGTAACTACTTACATCGGGGCATCAGCTATCGGTTACTATGGACAAACTGAAAATCAGAATTTATCAGAAGATGATTTCCCCATGCAAAAAGATTTTATGTCCGATTGTTGCAAGCAGTGGGAAACAGCGCATCAGCAATTTGAATATCTTAACATCCGAACGGTTATTGCAAGAATTGGCATTGTGCTATCCACCAGGGGTGGTGTTTTAAAAGAACTGCTCAGGCCCTTTAACTTTTTTATTGCTGCTTATTTTGGCAATGGAAGTTCAAAAACCTCATGGATTCATATTGATGATGTATGTGAGCTGTTAATTTATGCATTACAAAATAAAACGATGACAGGAATTTATAATATTGTTGCTCCCCATCCGGTAACCAATAAAGAATTGATACAAGCAATTTCAAAAACAAAATCAACACTAATGTTGTTACCGGTTCCCAGGTTCTTCCTTCAATTGATTTTAGGTGAGCGGCATATGATGGTTTTTCAAAGCCTGCATGTATCATCATCAAAAATCCAACGTTCAGGATTTAAATTCAGGTATGAAAATGTTGATGATGCTTTAAAAGAACTGCTGCAATAGTATTTACTGATTCATATTTCAAACATTAATTAATGACTAAAACAAGTATCTTTTGGTTTCGCAGAGATTTACGATTGGATGATAATGCCGGTTTATACCATGCACTTCGCAGTGGTTTACCGGTGCAATGCATTTTCATTTTTGATACAGAAATTCTTGATAAGCTGGAAGACAGAAATGACAAGCGGGTAATTTTTATTCATCGTGCATTGGAAAAAATTAATGAGCAACTTATAAAATCAGCCAGCACTTTAAAAACATATCATGGAAATCCCGTTGAAGTTTGGAAAAAAATAATTGAGGAATATGATGTGCAGAAAGTATTTACCAACCACGATTATGAGCCCTATGCGCGTGAGCGCGATAATAAGCTCTCCGAATTTTTCCGGTCAAAAAACATTTCATTCCAAACTTTCAAAGACCAGGTAATATTTGAAAAGAGTGAAGTTATAAAAGATGACGGCTTGCCTTACACGGTTTTTACTCCTTATAAAAACAAGTATCGCTCACAGTTGAAACCATTTTATCTTAAATCTTATCCGACAGAAAAATATTTTAATGCATTTTATAAATCATCATCATCAAAAATTATTGCTCTTAAACAAATGCATTTTAAAGATGATGATTTACATTTTCCTACGTCAAATATTAGTGATGAGTTAATTAAACATTATGCTGAAACGAGAAATTTTCCTGCCATTAATGGCACATCGCGTATCAGTATTCATCTTCGGTTCGGCACAGTAAGCATTCGTAAACTTTTTAATCATGCATTTAATTTATCAGAAACCTGGGTGAATGAACTGATATGGCGGGAGTTTTACATGATGATACTCTGGCATTTTCCTCATGTGGCCACTACTGCTTTTAAACGTCAATATGAAAAAGTAAAGTGGCGCAATAATGAAGAGGAATTTGAAGCATGGTGTAATGGGCAAACGGGCTACCCTATTGTGGATGCAGGCATGCGCGAATTGAATGCTACCGGTTTTATGCACAATAGAGTGCGCATGATTGTTGCAAGTTTTCTTACCAAGCATTTATTAATTGACTGGCGCTGGGGCGAAGCCTATTTTGCCAAAAAATTGCTGGACTTTGAACTATCGTCCAATAACGGTGGCTGGCAATGGGCAGCAGGCTGTGGAACCGATGCTGCTCCATATTTCCGCATTTTCAATCCTGCTGAACAAACCAAAAAGTTCGACCCTGAATTGATTTACATCCGTAAATGGGTGCCTGAATATGAACAACTTACTTATCCACAACCAATAGTTGAACACAAGTTTGCACGAGAGCGTTGTTTAAAGGCGTATGGTGAAGCTTTGAAAGGTTAAGAAATTGAAATGAGATTTTGGGTTTGGAAACAACTTTTTGACTGCTACTGGAACCTGTCTGCTCTATGCAGATTCCTTTCAACAACAACGAGTACAGTTTCACTTCATCTTTGACCGTCAATTGTTTTTCATTTGGTACACTGATCAGGTAAAAAAAGTGCAGTGAATTTTAGGAATTCCAGCAAAGCCCTTCATCGCTCTACAACCACCTTTGTTCTTATGATTTTGCCATTACCGCTTACTCTGGCTACGTACATGCCTTGCGGTATATGGCTTATGTTAACTGCTGAGCCGTTATACTTTTCATGCAGCTTAACAGCGCCCTGCATATCGTACAGGGTAAAGGTTACATCACGTGCATTGGCAAATGTACCCGTGCTTATATAAATATAATCGCTTGCAGGGTTGGGGTAAACGGTAAGTGGACTACCCTCCATATCATATATGTTGCTCC
>JBGARN010000173.1:1292-4905 GCA_044230205.1 Bacteroidia bacterium | reverse complement strand
CATGTTATAAGAATTTATTAGAGGTTAAATGGATTGGGATGCAATATAACGCAGATGTAGTTATCTTAGAATAACACGAAATATTTTTACAGCGAGGATTTATATGGCCTTATTTCTTTTTGGGTTTCCTGAAGTGTCTTTTGCCACTGCTGTGCCTGCCGTGTTTTTCAGTCGCTTTCGGATTATAAGCCGGCACCTCACCGATTGAGGCAGGAGGTTGAAGCTTCGTTATTTCATAACCCAAAAAGTCTTCAATTCGTTTAAACTTTCGTTGATCTTCTACACTAACAAAAGTAATTGCCTTTCCTTTGGCTTCGGCACGGGCAGTGCGACCTACGCGATGTATATAATCTTCGGCATCTCCAGGCACATCATAATTAATTACCATTCCTATAGAGTCAATATCAATACCCCGGGATAAAATATCAGTGGCAATAAGAGCATTAATTTTATGACTTTTAAATTGCCGCATTACGTCATTACGCTCGGCTTGTTCCAAATCACTATGTATTGCTGCTACCTTAAAGTTATTTCTCAGTAATTCTCTTTCAAGCAATTTTACTTTTTCCTTGGTTGAAGCAAAAACTATAGTATTTGATGTCTGTCCTTCAGTAATATAACTTTTTAACAATTCCACTTTTTGGGTTTCATAAACCACATAGGCACCATGTTCAACACCTTCAGCGGGTTTGGATACCGCGATATTTATTTGTTCCGGGTTACGTAAAATCTTAGATGCAAGCGTCCTTATCCTTGAAGGCATAGTAGCTGAAAAAAGCAAGGTTTGCCTTTCGGATGGAATGAATGAAATTATGCGATTTATATCATCATAAAAACCCATGTCGAGCATTCGATCGGCTTCATCAAGAATAAGCGTTTGGAGACTATCCATTTTTACATAGCCTTGCGAAAGATGTGAAATCAACCTGCCTGGTGTTGCAATAATTATTTGAGCGCCATGAACAAGGGCCTTACGCTCCTGATCAAATGAAGTTCCGTTGTTACCACCATAAATGGCAATCGAACTTCCGTTGTTACCACCATAAATGGCAATCGAACTCAGTGAAGCAAAATAGGTCAGCCCCTGAACAGCCTCATCAATCTGGATAGCAAGCTCACGAGTAGGCACAATTATTAATGTATGCAGGTTATTGGTGCCATTTATAACAATGTTATTAATTACCGGAAGCAGGTATGCCGCTGTTTTTCCTGTACCTGTTTGGGCACAGGCAACTAAATCATGCCCCTTAATAATCTTTGGAATGGCCTGCTCTTGTATAGGAGTAGGCTTTTCGAAGCCCATTGATATTAAACCCTCATTTAGTTCAGGTTCGAATAAAAAATCAGAAAATGTCAATGCTGGAAAAATTAATCAGTCTCAAGTAGTGTTTTCAATTATAAAAATGCTTCCGTTGAACCTTAAATCAACTTCAGTTTTCAAATATACTTTATAGCAATGATCTTTTACAAAGTTTTGAAGATTATCTGTTATATATATGCTTCTTTTTGACTGCCATTATATATTGCGAGCTAAACTTATAGCACTTAATTAAATAGTTTTATGTTTGCTCAAATGGTTCAATGCAATTTGTTTATCAATAATTCTAAAAATAATTTTCAGGTTATATTTATCCCCCATGTTTGAAAAAACTCAATTAAAATTTGCCTCCCTGCTTTATAAAAATGCCTATCCGTTGTACAGGATGATGTATTTTAAGTTTAAAAAAAAGAAAGACCGTTTTAATCTTCATTTAATTGACAAACTGGTAAAGCCGGGAAGTACTGCTTTTGATATCGGAGCAAATGTTGGATTTTATTCAAGCTTTTTATCCCAAACTGTTGGTAAAACAGGTTGCGTTTATTGCTTTGAACCTGATACAGTTAACTACAACCATCTAAATAAAGAATTAAAAAACACAGGCAATATTAAAATATTTCAGAAAGCTGTAGCTGCTGAAAGCGGCAAGCTTACATTGTACACCTCAGACCTCTTAAATATTGACCATCGTACTTATGAACCGGAAAGCTATGACACTAAATATGAAGTTGAAAAAGTTGCTTTGGATGATTTTGTCAACCATCAGTTTAAAGTAGATTTTATTAAAATGGACATTCAGGGTTTTGAAATGGATGCATTGCAAGGCATGAAAGATATACTTACCGAGAATGAAGACATTGTTCTTTTAACTGAGTTTTGGCCCTATGGCTTGCTTCAGGCCGGAAGCTCAGCATTGCTGATGTTTAACTTTTTTACCAACCTTGGATTTACTGTTTACCGGATCGATGAGGGCAGCCTAACACCCCTGAATGCTGCTGATGTACTTTCAATTAAGATAGATTTTATGGTTGATACCAATATATTGGTAAGCCGTAAGCAAGTTATTTTGTAAATTTGTTTAATCCTGCTTTTTAAGTCTGGATTATGATAATCTGAACGCTTTTATATGAAACAAAGAATTGCCAACGAAATTGCACACGGAAAAAAACTGCTGGAAGAAGGGGCAGAAAGCATTTGGAATTGGGAAAGTCCCGCTGGAAGAAAACGTGCTGACAGGCGTGCTGATTTTTTTATTGACCTGGCTAAAGTTAATAAAGGTGATAAAGTGCTTGAAATTGGCTGCGGAACAGGTTTGTTCACCCGTAAGTTTTATAAAGCCACAAAGGCAGATATTACTGCAATAGACATATCAGAAGAACTTTTACAGGAAGCCAGAAAACTATTACCTGAGGCAAATTTTAAGATTGAAGATGCCATGAATTTAAGCTTTAGCGAGAATAGTTTTGATGTGGTATTTGGCAGCTCTGTATTACATCATCTTGAATTTGATGCTGCACTAAAGGAAATTTCTCGTGTTTTAAAACCGGGTGGTCGAATGATTTTTGCCGAGCCGAATATGATTAACCCCCAGATACTGGTGCAGAAAAATGTTCCGATAATAAAAAAATGGCTTGGCGATTCGCCTGATGAAACAGCAATTGTACGTTGGAAATTTTCAAAATTACTGGTTAGTAAAGGTTTTAAAAATGTAACCATCTTCCCCTATGATTTTCTGCATCCAATTGTTCCTTCATTCTTAATTCCTGTGGTTGACAAATTGGGAAAAGTGATTGAAAAAATTCCACTTGTAAAAGAAATTGCAGGCTCTGTAATTATTTATGCTGAGAAATAAAAGTTGATGCCTTACCCCGGGTATCGAATTATAAATTCCTATTGTTAAAATTGCACTTCACTATTTAATATTTCAAACGATTGCGATACAAAGAATACTTTGACCAGCTTGCCTTCCGAAGAGTTAAAGATCGAAAAAGTCACTCCTATTACTGGAACTCTATAACTAAATACTGTAACTACTTTTCGCATAATGACAGTTCAGTATTGGAAATCGGCTGCGGAACAGGCGAACTTATTCATGAAATAAAAGGCAATCGCAAAGTCGGTATAGATTTTAGCGATAAAATGATTGAAATAGCAAAAAGCCGTTTTTCTGATGTTGAGTTTCATACAATGGCAGCTGAGAATATTCACCTAAATGAAAAGTTTGATATCATTATTCTATCCAACCTTATTGGATTTGTTGATGATGTGCAGGGTGTATTTCAGCAGTTGCATAAA
>JBGARN010000173.1:0-1262 GCA_044230205.1 Bacteroidia bacterium | reverse complement strand
TTTTTGGGAGCCCTTTATCAAGTTTGCCGAAGCTATAGGGTTAAAAACAAAAACCCCTAATCAAAACTGGCTGTCCCAACAGGACATTAAAAATCTTTTAAATCTTGCTGGTTTTGATACCTACCGAAAAGTAAATACAATGTTATTCCCATTTTATTTACCGCTTATTTCCTCATTCTTTAATCGATTTCTGGTGCGATTACCTTTTTTCAGGCTGTTTGCACTCAACATGTATTCCTTTGCTAAAATGATTCCGGCAGTTGCCGATGATGTTGTAAAAAAATATTCGGTTTCAATTATAATACCTGCCCGTAATGAAGCCGGCAATATTGAAAATGCCATTAAACGAATGCCTGTTTTTGCCAAACACCAGGAAATAATTTTTGTGGAAGGCAACAGTACCGATAACACATGGGAAGTTATTGAGGAGGTTCAGAAAAAATATTCAGGCAATTACGATATTAAAATTGCTAAACAGCCTGGCAAAGGAAAAAATGATGCTGTTAAAAAAGGATTTGGAATGGCAACCGGTGATATCCTGATGATACTGGATGCCGACCTTACCGTTCCACCTGAAGACTTACCTAAGTTTTATTATGCAATTGCTTCAGGTCAGGGTGATTTTATAAATGGCTCCCGGCTTGTTTACCAAATGGATAAAGAGGCAATGCGTTTTCTAAATCTATTGGGTAACAAATTCTTCTCATTAGCTTTTACCTGGCTTTTAGAACAACCTTTTAAAGATACGCTATGCGGTACAAAGGTTTTATTTAAAACCGACTATGAAAAGCTGGTAAGCAATCAAAGTTACTTTGGCAACTTTGATCCCTTTGGTGATTTCGACCTTATTTTTGGAGCCTATAAACTAAATCTTAAAATTGTTGAAATACCTATTCGATATCGTGAGCGTACTTATGGAAGCACAAACATTTCTCGATTTACACACGGTGTTATTCTTTTAAAAATGTGTGTGTTTGCAGCCCGTAAAATTAAGTTTATTTAACGCATACTTTTTAACTCATGCAATTCCAATCAAGTCCGGAATACTTAAGGTATAAAATAAGCACACACATTTATTCCAATAAATAATTCTAAACTTGCACCGTTTTAAACAATAAAATAGCGGCAATAACGGCTATGTTGTTGGTTTAAATAGATGAAAAAATAAAAAGTAAACAAAATTTTATGAAAGAAGTATATATCGTATCGGCAGTTCGCACCCCTATTGGTAGTTTTAATGGAATGTTAGCAGGTATTTCGGC
>JBGARN010000172.1:0-4921 GCA_044230205.1 Bacteroidia bacterium | reverse complement strand
CGCTGGTACTGGTCATTATTATAATCAACAAAATAGATCAAAGTGCCAAGGCCTGCATAAATGATAGGTATTTTCCAGTATTTTTTATTGTAAGCCTGCCCTAATCCAGGTAATAATGCAGAGCGTAATGCAGCTTTGCCGGGTGGATGCGATGCCTCTAAGGAATCGATATTAATTGGCTGCTGGGCAACAGATTTCGCCAAAGAAAGCAGCACGCACACTATAACTAATACTAGTTTTTTCAAAACAGGATAAATGAGTATTGAAATTAATTTTTGAGTATTCAAATAAAGAGAAAAAATATAAGTATTGGGCTATTTATATTGAATAGCTAAAAGCTGATTTTTATTCAAAATCCAGCATTTCAATAATCCGGTTTAAATCTTCATTAGAAAAGTAACTGATAGTAATTTTTCCTCTTCCTTTTTTTCCAGCTGTAATTTCAACTTTGGTTTCGTATAACGAAGACAATTTATCCTGTACGTGTTTCAAATCAGCATTAATAACTCTCTTATCAGATTGTGTTGATTTTGATTTACCATTATTTCTAACAAGCTCTTCAACTTTTCTAACAGAAAGGTTATTATCTACAACATCATTAAAAATCTGAAGTTGCATAACAGGATCGCTGATATTAATTAATGCGCGGGCATGTCCCATTGACAACTGTCCTTCTTTAATTGCCAGCTGAATCTGCGGAGGCAGTTTAAGCAGTCTCAGGTAATTGGTTACTGTTGAACGCTCTTTACCAACTCTGTCAGCCAGTTCTTCCTGCGACAGATTACATTCGGTAATCAGGCGCTGATAGCTGATGGCCACTTCAATAGCATTAAGATTTTCGCGCTGAATATTTTCTACCAAAGCCATTTCGAGCATGGCCTGGTCGTTTGCAATTCTTACATAAGCCGGTATATCGGTAAGGCCGGCTATTATTGAAGCACGGTAACGCCTTTCGCCAGAAATAATCTGAAACTTATCGTAACCTAATTTGCGTACTGTAATCGGCTGAATAATTCCTTGTTGCTTTATGGAATCAGCCAGCTCTTGCAGGGCCTGCTTTTCAAAATCGGTGCGGGGTTGAAATGGATTGGCTTCAATTTGTTTTATATCAATATTTGCTACAGCACCGGGTGCACCTGGAGCAACATCGCCTATGGTTTTACGTGTAGTTATATCGGTATTTGCATTTTCCAATAATGCACTCAATCCTTTTCCTAAAGCAGTTTTCTTGGTCATTTACCACAATAAATTAAAAGTATATTAACCTTATTTAACGGTTAATTCAATGAAATAGGAGCCTGTGTTTTTGTAACAGCAGGAGTTCCGGTTATAATCTTTTCAGCATTCGGAATGCGGGTAAGATTATTCTTTTGTAAAATTTCGCGAGCAAGGTTAAGGTAATTAACTGCCCCTTTGCTGGCAGCATCAAACATGATTATGGTTTCGCCAAAGCTAGGTGCTTCACCCAGTTTGGTATTGCGCTGAATTATGGTGTCAAACACCATTTGCTGAAAATGTGTTTTTACCTCTTCAACTACCTGGTTGCTCAAGCGCAGACGCACATCATACATGGTCAATAAAATTCCTTCAATCTGTAATTCTGTATTCAAACGCGACTGAACAATTTTTATGGTGTTAAGTAATTTGCCTAATCCTTCAAGAGCGAAATATTCGCATTGTACCGGAATAATTACTGAATCGGCAGCTGATAGACAGTTTATTGTTACGAGGCCTAATGAAGGTGAACAATCAAGAATAATAAAATCAAAATCATTCCTGATGGTATCAAGCACCTGCTTAACCATTTTTTCACGGTTAGGCATATTGATCATTTCAATTTCAGCGCCAACAAGGTCAATGTGCGAGGGCAGTAAAAATAAATTGGGAGTTTTTGTTTCAAGAATAATGTTAGCCGGGGGAACATCATTAATTATGCACTCATAAATACTTGTTTTTATGTTCCGTGGATCTAAACCCACACCCGAAGTTGCATTTGCCTGTGGATCGCAATCCACTAATAACGTTCTGTATTCAAGTACAGCAAGCGATGCTGCAAGATTAATGGCTGTAGTCGTTTTTCCTACTCCTCCTTTTTGATTGGCAACTGCAATTATTTTTGACATGTTATATGTTGTTTACTGTGTTTTAGTATAAATTTCTCCATACATATCCACATATTTCAAAAAGCCGAATGATTGTGAATAGTATATGGTATCGATATAATTAATGCTGTCAAGATAAAGTTGATTGGCGGCCACAACATAAACATCAGGATAGTTTTTGCCATTGACGGTCTGCAGCGATGGTGCCAGGTTATTTATCTGCACATTATCATAAAAATGTGGAAGGCTTATTTTTACACTAAGTCCTTCGGCTGTTTTATCAATAAACAAACCTTTTGGTCCTTTGCTGTAGTAATCTGATGAATCACCGTCAAGAAAAACCGTAGTGTACAGGTATTCTTCATAAACATTTCCATTCCTGAAATAGGCTTTAAACTTTCCCCCGGTATTGTATATCCTTAAATCTCCCTGGGTTGAAATGAATTTAAAGGTTTGATCTTTGTCATAAATACTCCAGGCTTCTTCTTCCTCTTCGGTTATTTTATAGTACTGCGCTTTATTACAGGAACTGAATACCGTAACCAGGCCCATCAAACCAATAATCATTAAAAATTGCAAATTGTTTTTCATCGTAATGGTGAATTAAAATTAGAGTGCCAATTTACAAATAATCATATTTCTATTGAATTTCCGATGGGAATAAGGAATAACTCTTTGCCGGAAGCTGCAAATTTCTCGCGGGCTTCATTATGGTCAATTTTTATCATATCAAAGGTATCGTAGTGCAGTCCGATAATCCGGTGGCAATTAACAAAATCTGCAGCAATAAGGGCATTATCAATACCCATTGTAAAATTGTTACCTAACGGAAACATGGCCACATCCATGCGCTTAAACTCTCCAATAAGCTTCATGTCATAAGTTAATGCCGTATCGCCTGAATAATAAAAGCTTCCTTCAGGGGTTTCAACCAGGAAACCCATAGGGTTGCCGCCATAACTGCCGTCAGGCATGGAGCTTGAATGCACTGCATTAACACATTTAACTTTTCCAAAATCAAAAATCCAGTGTCCGCCAATATTCATTGGGTGTGTATTTTTTACACCCTGCTTCTCAAACCATTGTACAATTTCAAAATTACTAACCAGTTTAGCGCCTGTTTGCTTAGCTATGCTTGCAGCATCAGCAACATGATCGGCATGACCATGCGACAATAAAATATAGTCACATTGGATAGACGAGATTTTGATATGCGCAGCCAACGGGTTGGGAGTAATAAAAGGGTCGAATAGCAACCGTGTTTTATTAATTTCAACCAGGAAACATGAATGGCCGTAATATGTAATTTTCATAGGGTGTACTAAATACTTTGCTAAGTTAATCTTACAGTGGGCTCAGGGTGTTTTTAACGTTTCGTATTTACTAACACAAATCTGTTAGTTGAACTATAACGAGCTTTAAATTCAATAAACACAGGCAAAGTGCCTTGCCTGCATTGTTGAAAAATAAAAAACCCAACCGTTAGTTGCGATTGGGATAAATCAGTAGCGAGGACGGGAGTTGAACCCGTGACCTCAGGGTTATGAATCCTGCGCTCTAACCATCTGAGCTACCTCGCCAGGTTTCGGGAAACGGACATTTAATTACCCACCCCATTTTTTTTGAGGCCGCAAATATAGAAGAATATCGTCTGTTCAAAAAAATGATTTTGTTTGTAGCAAATATTATTGTTATGGCCCGTATTAATATTGAATTTCCTGCACAATCCACCTTTACAGCAACAATACCGGTGAGGATTACCGATATTAATTACGGAGGTCATTTGGGTAACGATAAAGTGCTTAGCCTGATGCATGAAGTTCGCATGCTGATGCTTGCCCATTATGGTTTTACGGAATTGAATATTGATGGAGCAGGCTTAATTATGGCCGATGCAGCAATAAATTTCAAATCAGAGGCTTTTTTTAATGAGCAGTTAAAATCCGAAATTGCTGTTAAAGATTTTACAAGAGTAGGATTTGACCTGTATTACCGTTTTAGCAGTGGAGATAGGGTAGTGGCACTTGGAAAAACCGGTATGTTATTTTTTGACTACGAAAACCGCAAATTACTTTCATGCCCGAAGGTTTTCTTAGACAAGTTTTCAGTTTAACCACCAAACACTTGAAATGTTAATCTTTGATTTTAAGTAAAATTAAACGGCATAGCTTAAACAAATGATCTTTTTTATCAATATTATCCATTATGTAAAATGCACAGCATTTAATTTCGTCATTTAATCTATTTTTGAATTAGTCATATAACCCGGTTTTTTATCCGACCCCAATTGTTATGAAATTACTGTATCAGTATTTAAAGAATTATAAAGGACTTGTTATTCTCACCTTATTCTTAGCAACAATCAATCAGTGCTTCTCCATGCTCGACCCATATATACTCGGGCAAATAATCGATAAGTATGTGAAGCATCATGGCGAAATGCAGATGGATGCCTACCTTAAGGGTGTAGGCGTTTTGATTGGATTAGCAATCGGGGCAGCTATGATGTCGCGGATCGCAAAAAATTTTCAGGATTATTTTCTGAACACCATTACCCTGAAATTAGGAGCGCAGATTTACCAGGATGGACTGAAGCACTCCCTGGAATTGCCCTTCCAGGTTTTTGAAGATCAGCGAAGCGGAGAAACATTAGGTATTCTGCAAAAAGTAAGAACAGATACAGAAAAACTTATTTCAGCTTTTGTAAATATTTTATTTACAAGCGTGGTAGGAATCATATTTGTTTTGGTGGTATCGGTTATCACTTCATGGTTTATCGAACCAATTTACTTGCTTTCAATTCCCATTTTAGGATTCGT
>JBGARN010000028.1:0-37214 GCA_044230205.1 Bacteroidia bacterium | reverse complement strand
CCGGCAGTTCCCAACCGGTAGCTGTTTTTTTCAGCTGTAATTTATTTTTATTCCAATTCACAAAGCTGCCTGTAAGGGTTACTTCTTTGGCGTTTGAAAAGTTGCCAAGCCTGAAGATATGATTACAGCTGTAATAAACACTGTTATATCCGTCAAATTCATTTGGTTCCTTATTCAGGTTGTCCTCATCATGTTTCCATTCATCATCAATAATGAATTTATACCAGTACTTGCCGGGCATCAGCGTAAGCGTCATTTTCCAGCCGCCCTCCGTTTTTGTCATTTTGTAATTTTCAGTATTCCATTCATTAAAGGTGCCTGAAAGCACTACATGACTGGCATTGGGATATCCTCTGAGGAAAAATGTAACATTGTTATTGCTGGTTGCAAAATCAGGCTTTCTTACAAAACGATTGTAGCCTAAAGTGGTTTCGGTAGCAAGCTTTTCAAAGTCTAAAAGAGAATTATTTTTATTGCTGAACAGGATGATGTTTTGCGGTTCAGTAATATTTTCAACAGCCATCAGTGATTTGAATATCACAATTTCATTTTCAGTAAGCGTAATGATTGACCATCCATTTGCTTTCAATGAATCGGCTAATGAGGGCTTATAATATTCTTTGGCATCAAGGTCATCGAGTTTATATTTTTTTAGAAAACTTTCGAGGTCATCTAATTTCTGATGCTTGTCAATGGTAACCTGTAAGCCACCATTTTTTAGAACGCATTTGTTCTGGCCATTTACTGATATTGTAAATAAGATCATTGCAGCCATAATAAATAGCTGCACGGAAAAACATCGTAATATGACCTTTTTTAATTCCATAAATTCAATTCACTTTTTGCAAAATTTATTTCAACTGTGTAAGGTGAAAGAAAATCAAATCCAAGCATACCATCAATACAGAAATCGAATGCGTAACACATATCTTTAAGATTAGTTACAATAACCGGTAGATTTTTAATTGATATACCACTTATTGAAAGGCCTTCCAGATCGCCATTAAAAGCCTCAACTTTTTTACTCGATGCCCCGCTTAACAGAATCCTGCCTGTAACATTAATTTTTTCGAGCAATGCATCAGGCAACCTGCTGTCAATTACATTCGATTCAGCACCTGTATCAATAATCAAATTTAATTTTTTGCCTGATAAATTACCACTCAGCAGAATTTTATCATAATATATTCTTATGGGCAAAGTATGAATGTTCCTGATTTCGGCTGTAGCAAGATTTTTAAAACTGAAGTTTTCCTTTCGTTTTAACATCTTTATTTTTAACTGATTATTGGGGTAATCGATCAGCATGGTAAAATTGCGTAACATATTCACACCAATTAAACCCGAAATCTTAATTTTAATATGATCTTCAATGTGGCCCAGTGGCGCCACATCTGCATCTATTTTTTTGTATTTGTAATTACCCATATTAAAGCGGCTGATATCCATGTGTAAGGCTTGTTTCAGCCCACCTGAAATACCGCCAGCCGTTGTCTGAGGACGTGCAGTTGCATTTCTGAAATAGGTAAGGTTTAAAACCAGCCGGGGTGCACCGGTGTCGAGTATAAAGTTGCCCTTAACGCCATTTACTTCTGCTTCGACAACAATCAGGTTTCCCAACCTCCTGAATGGTATGATGCATATCGATGTATCTAAAGCAGGTACAGGTGCAGGTATGTAATCCTGTTGTTGAAAGGGCGGAGATGTTTTAACAGATGCAAAAGTTGTTATGCAAAAGCATTCAAATGCTATTGCTATTAACAAACAGAACTTTTGAATGCAATTAATTCTCACACCGGATTGCTAACTGATAGTTTAATTTTGGCAATTAGATGCAAATCAGTAAAACCTGTTACTCAAAAACAAAAAAGAGTTGTAAAAAAAATGGTAGTCAGTAATAAGTTTCCAGTAATTTCAAACGATCGTAAATATCAGCCCTAACGAAGGTGCGTTTGTACATGTGAGTAGAATGAACAATTCTATAACCGGCATTAATCAGTTTCTCAGATGATTTTTTAATACGCATTAAATAGCCAAGACCTTTTGAAAAATGTACTTCATCAAATTCAACGCAAATAATTTTGATGTTCAGTTTATCTTCAACAATGGTGTCAATAACCTTATATTCAGCTCCTTCAATTTCCATTTTAAGCATGTCAATTTCTTTATGCCCCAACGATTTCATTATGTTGGAAAGACGGTCAACAGGAGCTTCAAGGTAATCATTTGTTTTTTGAAGATTAACAACAGAGTGTGATGCATAGTTTTCTTTAGCAGGTTTGTAAAATTTAAGCACCTCTTTTTTATCCCACACACCGATATTTACAAATGTAGTCTTACGTAATTGCTCAGTATTTATGCGATACTCAAATCCCGATTCATCATCATTGGTAAGTACTTTCTGATTTTTTTGGGTAAGGCTAACTACCTTATTGTAGTGATTCAACCCTTCGGGCATGGGATCAAAAATGTAAACATTGCTATTGTAGCGAACTACCAGTTCAGTGTCAAATGAAATATCTTCACCTGCGCCAATGCAATAGCAAACTGATGAAGGACTGAGAAAATTATCAGGCAGGTAATACCCGTGAAACTTCGAACCTACATGCACAATTTTTTTGAGAGGTGAAACTTTGTGGTCAGAATTTAATTGTAATGTTCGTTTAATAATACGTTTTAAGGCTTGCATAGTCAGAAAATTATAGATTTAATTATTAGTTGTTAAATTGTAATGATGTTAGTTTTTGTTTCTCGTTAATAAATTCATGCCAGATATTTTGCAGAACTTCTGCAGCCGGCTTTACATCTTTAATAGCGGCACTTATTTGTCCTATTTCAAGTTCGCCCTCATCCAGATCGCCTTCAAACATTCCATGTTTGGCTCTTGCACGCCCTAGCAGAACTTTAAGTTCATCAGCATTGGCACCACGAGCCTCGGCTTCTGCCACAGCATTATAAAACTTGTTTTTAATGAGTCGAACAGGGGTCAATTGTTTTAAGGTAAGTGCGGTTTCCCCTTCTGCACTATTCGTAATACGGTTTTTGAAGTTTTCATGTGCTGATGATTCCGGGGTTGCCACAAACCTCGATCCGATTTGAACGCCTTCTGCACCTAATGCAAAAGCTGCAAGCATGGCCCGGCCACTGCCAATACCTCCTGCAGCAATAACAGGAATATCAACAGCATCGGCAATCATTGGAATAAGACATAGTGTAGTGGTTTCTTCCCGTCCGTTATGCCCTCCTGCTTCAAAACCCTCAGCAACTATTGCATCTACACCCGCTTCCTGGCTTTTTAATGCAAACTTTGTGTTACTTACTACATGAACTACTTTAATATCTTTTGATTTTAAATGGCTTGTCCAGGTTTTAGGGTTTCCGGCTGAGGTGAAAACTATTTTTACACCCTCTTCAATGATAATTTCCATAATTTTTTCAATATCGGGATAAAGCATTGGCACATTTACACCAAAAGGTTGTGTTGTGGCATTTTTACATTTACGGATATGTTCGCGCAATACTTCAGGGTACATACTACCACTCCCGATTAACCCTAAGCCACCGGCATTGCTAACTGCTGAAGCCAGCCGCCAACCACTGCACCAGATCATGCCAGCTTGAATGATTGGATATTGAATATTAAAAAGTGTAGTAATACGATTCATAAAAAAACTTAATAAAATTGAACATTCCTGGTTGCACAAGATTTCAGCACAAATTGAAGAACTTATCCTGAAAAACAAAAACCGGGATCATTAAAACCAGTAAAAGGCTATAGTTTACAAGATAATTATCAAAATTCCTGAACAACCTTAAGGAAATGTAGTAATTATTAAAGTAATGGAAGAAAGAAAACTAAAAAGGGTAATAAATAACGGAGTGCAATTTAATAAAAAATTAAATACAATGAAGATTTAATTCGGGCAAGGTATTCATAGGTAAACCATCTGCGACTATAACTCATTGACCTTCCCTGTGCAACAAAGCCTGCAACATGCAATCCTTTACACCTGGCGATAAATAATGCCCTACCCAAGTGTTGCGCCTGGCTCTCACGATTACAACACTATCACCGGGATATTGTTTTGCATAGTTAATGATTGAATTTATGGTATGGCTGCCGGCTGTATCTATAAATAAAATACTATCTGCAATTCCTTGGCTCAGCAAAAAATCTCTCATATCATAAGGTTCAGTATAGTTTATAACACCTGTTAAGCCGCTGCAGGTAATCCTTTCCAGGTTGAGATATTGGTTCAATTTCAGGGCAGCATTCATCTGGGAGTAAAAAACAGGATTCTTTTTTGCCTGCTCCTAAAATAAGAACATGATGATAGCTTTCAGTTTTTCAGGATTGCTGTTCAAGTTTTCCTTTGTTGTAAACCAGTACATAAAGTAATTTATGGCAGTGAGGCAAACCATTATAAATATCGAACTTATTAGTTTCATTTTTGTTATTTGCACATTATTTTAACAGGAGAACAAGACTTTGTAAATAAATGTTGTTCATTCAAACTGAATCAAACAATAAAAAAATTGATCTATGTGTAAAACCAAAATACTCCCTTTTATTTTTTGTGCAGGCTTTATAATATTATTTAGCAAAACTACATTATTTGCACAGCAGGATTCGACTTCAGTTCAAAAGGCAGATAGTAATGCTGTGCAAACTGAAAGCGTTAATGATGTTGCTAAAAAATCGGAAAGACAAGCATACAAAGACAGTTTAAAAGCAAGCAATCGTTTTTTTATAACAGCAGGTGCCTTTTTTCCGTTGGTAAATACAAAGCTTAGGGTTGACACTAAGGATGGCACTGTTGGAACTGATATAAGCCTTGAGGAAACATTCGGGCTTAGTCAAAGTCCTAATGTATTTAAAATGGATGTCTTATTCCAGCTCACAAAACGCTCTGCCTTTAAAGGAACATTTTTTAATATGAATCGTAAGAAGACCTGGGTTATAGATCGCGATATAAAAATTGCCGACAGTGTTTATTATGTAGGTGCCGATATTGATTTTTATTTTAATACCGCCTATTTCGCGCTCAACTATCGCTATTCAGTTATTGCCAAAAAGGACTGGCAATTGGGGCTCTCATTTGGGCTACGATGGCTTGACTTCAGAACCGGTTTAAAAGTTGTAACCGATTCATTGGATAAAAAAGTAGATTACCAGATTGGGGTGCCGGCAGCATTATTCGGATTTAGTGTTTCCGGGAATATTTTACCAAGGTTAACGGGTCGCTACGATTTTGAACTGTTAAAGCTGTCAATTGAAGGCATTGATGCAATAGTATATGAAAACAGGCTTTCACTTGAATATTATTTTACCAAGAATATAGGAATAGGAGGGGCATATACTGGTGTACTTTATTTGGCTAAAGATTTTCCTTTAACCAAGAATTTTAATGGTGAGGTACGCTACATGCTCAATGGACTTTCAGCATTTGCAGCAGTTCGTTTTTAATACCGAATAAAGTGATATTGGCATAACAGCCTTTCTATTCAATTATTTTAGATTTGCAGCCAGTTCTAAAAACACTTTTAATTTGAAAGTTATAATTCCCGTTGCAGGCATTGGTACTAAACTGCGACCACATACCCATACACAACCCAAAGCGCTGGTGCCGGTAGCCGGTAAAGCAATTCTTTCTCATATTGTTGATTATCTACTTTCATCCGGTTTTAAAGAGTTTATTTTCATTACCGGTTATATGGGTGAAAAAATTGAGAATTACATCAAAGAGAAATACCCTGGTTTAAAACCGGTTTTTGTTCAGCAGGAACCACGAGAAGGAACAGGACATGCTGTTTGGAGCGCACGCAATAGTGTTAATGAAGGCGATGATGTATTTATAGTTTTTGGTGATACCATTTTTGAATACGATCTTAAATCACTAACCGAACAACGTTTTTCAAGTCTTGCAGTTAAGAAAGTTGAAGATCCGAGGAACTATGGTGTAGTTGAACTTGATGAAAATGGATTTGTAAAAAACATGCAGGAAAAACCAAAAATTCCAAAATCTAACTTCGCTCTTGCTGGTGTTTATTATATTAAGAATGCAAAGTTGATGATGGATTGCCTGGATGATTTGATTAAAGGCAAGGTTAAAGCTAATGATGAATACAGCCTGACGAGCGGGCTAATGGAAATGCGAAAAAAAGGAGCGCATTTTAAAACTTTTCAGATAGGTAATTGGTTCGACTGTGGAAACCGTGCAAGTTTATTGGAAACAAATGCCATTTTACTTCGAAGAGCAAAACCCGAAGGCATTAAGCCACACTACCATGAAAATACGATTATTATTGAGCCGGTGAGCATTGCCGATGATTGCACTATAACTGATTCTATTATCGGGCCCAATGTATCAATAGGTGAACGAACAATAATCAATAAGTCAATTGTAAATAACAGTATCATTGGTTCATATTCACAAATTGAATCAGCTATACTGCATGAAAGTGTAGTAGGTAGTGATGCTTATCTGAAAGGACTTTCTCAAAGTTTAAATATTGGCGACAGTACAGAAATTGATTTTTCATAATTCGAATATTAAGGCTGGCATTTTCAATATCAGTCAATCGTGACAACAGATTTTTAAATTAAATATGCTAAAAAAAGATACAGTAGTTTTTGATCTCATTCGTAAAGAGAACAACAGGCAGAAAAACGGAATTGAACTTATTGCCTCCGAGAATTTTGTAAGCAAACAGGTAATGCAGGCGCAGGGAAGTGTGCTTACCAACAAATATGCAGAAGGTCTGCCCGGTAAGCGTTATTATGGCGGATGCGAAGTTGTAGATGAAATTGAAAACATTGCAATTGATAGGGCAAAAACCCTTTTTGGAGCTGCATGGGCCAATGTTCAGCCACATTCAGGTGCACAGGCTAATGCAGCAGTGATGCTTGCTTTACTGCAGCCAGGCGATAAAATACTTGGTTTTGATTTGTCGCATGGCGGGCACCTTACACATGGGAGCCCTGTAAATTTTTCAGGTAAACTGTATAAGCCGTCATTTTATGGTGTTGACCGCGAAACGGGTACTATAGATTGGAATGAAGTAGAGAAAACGGCACTACGTGAAAATCCTAAGCTAATCATTTGCGGTGCTTCTGCTTATTCACGCGATTGGGATTATGCCAGGCTTCGGAAAATTGCTGATAAGGTAGGAGCATTATTGCTTGCCGATATATCGCACCCTGCTGGGCTCATTGCACGAGGTTTACTTAATGACCCTATACCACATTGCCATGTAGTAAGCACCACTACGCATAAGACCCTGCGTGGCCCGCGAGGAGGAATGATACTGATGGGGAAAGATTTTGAAAACCCATGGGGTTTAAAAACGCCAAAAGGAGAACTGCGCTCCATAACATCAATAATGGATGGTGCTGTATTTCCGGGAACCCAGGGCGGCCCGCTTGAACATGTAATTGCTGCCAAGGCTGTAGCATTTGCCGAAGCACTAAGTGACGATTACCTTAAGTATTGTGTTCAGGTTGTTAAAAATGCACATGCAGCAGCAAAAACATTTAGCGATTTAGGATATAAAATAATTTCAGGTGGAACCGACAATCACTTAATGCTAATTGATCTCAGAAACAAAAATATTACTGGCAAGCAGGCAGAGCAGGCCCTTGTTAAAGCACATATCACTGTAAATAAAAACATGGTACCGTTTGATGACAAATCGCCCTTTGTAACTTCGGGCATACGCATTGGAACATCTGCTATGACTACCAGGGGTATGAAGGAAAAGGATATGATAAAAATTGTTGGCCTAATTGATCGTGTTTTAATGAATCATGAAAATGAAACCCGCATTAATGAAGTGCGTAAAATGGTAAAAACGCTGATGAAAAAATTTCCCATGCCTCACTGATTTTTGTATGTGGTAATACACTTTAAGTATGAATACTAAATAAATATTATAATCGTTTGTATAAGAGTTTTCGAAACACCTGCATGAAACAAATTAGCTTACTTACGATTTTACTATGGCAACTCGTATGGCCTGCAACAGCCCAGGTAGGAGGCAGCCATGTTTTTGATTTTCTCAATCTTCCGTCAAATGCCCGTACTGCAGCTCTTGGGGGTGTTGTACTTAGTGTTAACGATGGTGTTGTACTTAGTGTTAACGATCGTGATCTTAACATGGCATTTCAGAATCCGGCTGTACTTAATTCTGAAATGGATAACCAGGTAACCCTAAGCTATATACCATATATTGCTGATATTAAATACGGCTATGCAGCATATGCCAGGGATTTTAAAAAGGCAGGTATATTTAGTGGCGGAATTCAGTTTGTAAATTATGGCAAGTTTGAAGAAGCTGATGTAACCGGGGCTATTACAGGAAGTTTTACTGCAGCAGATTATTCGTTTAATATAGGTTATGCTTATAAACTGGATAGTATGTTCACAGTGGGCGCAACTTTGAAAACCATTTACTCACATCTTGAAGATTATACTTCAGTTGGAATGGCAGTTGATCTGGCTGCTAATTATTACAATCCTAAAAGTCAGTTGTGCATGAGTTTGGTAGCACGAAATGCTGGTTATCAGTTAAAAACTTATGTGAATAATAATCATGAGCCACTACCATTTGAACTTATGTTTGGCATTTCCAAAAAGCTAAGTAAGGCACCATTCAGGTTCGGATTAAATATTACGCACCTTGAAAAATTTGACCTTACCTATGACAATCCATATGATGTTTCAGAAACTGATCCGCTGACGGGCGAACCGGTTGAAAAGAAAATTTCAACCGGAAATAAAATCATACGCCATTTAATACCAAGTATTGAACTCATTATTTCAAAAAATTTTATGCTACGTGCAGGATATAATTTTCAACGTAGAAACGAACTGGCTTATGCTTCAAGGAAATCAACTTCAGGGTTAAGCTTTGGATTTGGATTTGGCATTAAACGATTTACTTTTAATTACGGGCGTTCCATTTATAATCTTGCTGGAGCGTCAAGTCATTTTAGTATAAACGTTGCTCTCGGCAATCCGTCAAAATAAGGCTATACTCAAAGATTTTTTTTATTGATTCAGTTTCTTTCGGCAAGTTCTTTCAGCCGCGAATTCATCAGTTTGAATCCTTCAAAAGTGTTTACTTCAAGCATTGTTTTAAATAATGGAACCAGTATTCCTTTGAATGTTTCGCTTTGAATAAAGTTGCATTTATTTGGATTTAGTTCAATAATCCTGAAACTATGTTCACCATCAAACAAGCCATTAAATAACAAGTGCCCTAACCAGCGAAATTCTTTGTTAGGTTCATAGACAAGAACTGTAGGCTTAAAAGTCATAGCCTGTCCATTAACCGGCTTTATTTTTACATTAAATTTTTGATTGGTTGCTACAGGCCCTTGCAATGAAACAATAAAGGGGTTCCATTCGGGGTAAGCTTCAAAATCGGTGAGAATCTTCCATATTTTTTCTGCAGTTGCATTGATTTCAATTTCTGAAGTAATTGTTTTTGCCATTTTAAGAGATGATCAATTAACTTTTTGTCGGTAAGGAACCAACAGCGATAAGCCAATATTAATGCTGGCAGCGTAAGCTATTCTTTGTTCACGCAGGTATTCCTTTTCAGGTGTTTGTTTGCCAAAACCGGTAAGCAGGCTCATCTGGAATCCGCTTCTGAATACCAGCCTGTTAAAAAACACACGTTGTGTTCCCCATTCCATACCTAACATGAACTTTGAGCCTTCTGATTCATAAACCTGGCGTGTTAGTGTACTGTAATCATCTTTCTTCAAATTCCAAACGGTATATTTTACCAAGGAAAGATTCCATGCAAAATAATTTCCTAATGGAGCTATAGCGCCTTTATCTGTTTTGAATAGTTTAATCTGGATGCCAGGTGCCCGTGATACTATCAACTGATAATTTTCATCCTCATCTGGTTTCAGCCCGGGTAATACATTATTATCATCATAAGGCATTGCAACGCCTACATTCATAAAATCATAATGAAGTCCAATGCCAACTCTGCGTGAAGCCATGTATTCACCTTCGATTGATTTTTTAAAATTAAAGGAAGTAAAGCCCTGTTTCATATTGGCATTATAATTAAATAATGATGGCGCAAATCCAATATATCCGCCAATAGTAATTCTTTGCCCCTGGTAACCGGGTGCCTGTGCATTTATTTTTAAAATGCCTGCTATAAGTATAAGGGCAGTTAGTGCCGCTTTACTTCTTCTTTGGCGATTTTTTAATCTGGTATAAAACATCATAGATATTGGAATGTAAAACGTCTTTCTGAGAATTTTTATTTATAACATTATAACTGGTAAGTGCGGGCTTGCCTTTTTCAAGATCGAAAACTACAGCATAATGAAGTGTTTCATACTGTGGTTTGGCAATAAGGTATGCATACATTGGTATTAGCGGCCATGTATATATCATAAGGATAACATACACATAATTGAAATTTTTCTTTTCCCGCAGGTTAATGACTCCGCCCCAATAGAAATACCTGGTGTTATATTTCTTAATCAGTTCATCAAGTTTTTTCCTGTCAGTAAGCGTGATCCCCTGGTCGATATCATCAAACCGTTTATTAATCCAGTCATTTAAAAAGGCGATATCGTTAAACGTTTCGGCATCATTTTGCTGCAAGCGATGCTGGTCAAGTATTTCAATTTTTAATTTCAGAAGTTCCGCATCTTTAATAAGCATCTGCATGTATTCCATTTCCCAGCTTTCGCTTGCAAGGTATTGTATCATTTGCCTTTTACGCTCATCGGCTTTCAAAAAGCCGGGGGTTACAATAACCACTTTTTCTGCACCTATTGAATAGCCATGTTTTCTGATCTGTCTTTCTCTTTTCCTTCGCTGTGAGCTTTCAATTTTTATTCTTGCCTTGCGTTGTTCTGATGTTTCGGATTCCCTCTTTTTTTTTGCTTCATCATTTTCTTTAAAGTAATTATCATATAAGGAACTGAAGCGCTCATCCTTAAAATTCTTTACAAAAGCATAGCGGTAATAATCTGAACTGGAGGTATCAGCACTTAACTTTTTCTCAACTTCCTGGCTCTTAATTTTATCAAGTTTATTTTTACTGTCGCTTTTTTTAACCGTGTCTTTACTTGCAAGCGACTGCGCTGCTTTTACATATGCCGCCCGGGGTTCTTTGCGGAACATGTCTTTTTTAAAATCATCGTCAGTAACCAATTGTTTTATTAAACTTTCACTGATGTTTTTCAGGTCGGCATCACTATCATGTTTAGCATACAAATCGTAGCAATAACGTAATGCAAGAACATTCAGCTCCCGTGTATTCATCTGGTACATCAAATTATATAGCCTGTATTGCTCCCCCTGAATTTCGTCAGGCTTATCAATTACGTCTCTCTTGTCACCACTTTCGGCATATTTGCTTATGCTGTAAAGTGATTTGGCAATGTTCTTTTGCAAAAAATAATTTTCAGGAAAATCCTGCGTCAATAAATAGGAAGTATAAAGGGCAGGTAAAAATTCATTATCAATGTAATGCTGATAAGTAACTTCAAAGCGTGCTACTGACCTGATGTAATTGAATGCTTCCCTGGAGAGCAAATAATCTTTTTTACCGGATGAGGTGCTGAGGGCAAGCTGCTCTTTTAATTGCTTGCGTCTTTTTTCAATACTGGGATGTGTGCTCGTTTCATCTATATCATCAGGTGGTTTAATTGGATTTACATCGCCTGAAAAATAATTTTCAGGAAACTGGTAGAAGTCAGTTTCGAAAAATGATTTTTTAAATTCTTTATCTTCAAAAGGCAGATAGCTGTACTGCAGAATATCAAATACCCTTTCCAGGTTTTCAGTATTGTAATTGGTTTTCAGAAAGCGATCCAGGCCTTTTAAGTCAGCCTCATTTTCATTTTCTTTTGAATACTTGCTTTTTGATATTACTTTATCATCAAACGACTGATTCCGGTAAACTCCTTTGCCACGTTCAATTTCACGGCTCTCAACATAAGCATTGATGTTGTGATTTTTTTCAAAATGTATAATCTCGTGAGAGAGTATAAACGCAAGCTGTGCTTCGGTTTCTACCTGGGCTACTAAACCGGTGGTAATATAAATGATGCCGCTTTGTGTAGTAAATGCATTAACGGATGTTGATTTAACAGCATAACATCGTATTTTGCTGCGAAGCGGGGCATTGTCCTTAAGTAAGATATCGACTATACCATTACAGTATTTGCTAAGTGTATCGTTAAAAAGTACCCGCCCGCTGGCAAGAATATAATCGTTACTGAAGTTGCTCGTTAGCAGGAACTCCTTTTTATTTTTTACAATACGTTTTTTCTCATGAGTATCGAGGGTTTTTTTATCACTTTCAAATTTCTCAGATGACAATTTCAAAAAATCATTGGGGATAGGATTTACAGATTTTAAAAGCGAATAGTCATACTTAAAATCCTGGGCTATACTATTGAAAATGCTGAAAATCCACAGCAGCATAGCTGTGCAAAAAATGTATTTTTTCATGTAATAAAATTTATTTTGGAAGGCAATGGGCTGCAATATAAACGTATTTTTAATTGCTGAGATGGTAAGAAATAAAAGCCTGGTAAAAAGTTATTGAAATAAAGAATAATTGTTTAAACATGGAGGTAATCAGGCAACCTTTTTGGCATGTATTTACTAACTCAAAAAGGTCACACTAACGTATTATATAAACCTTCCTATTTAATTCATAAAAATTGCCTTTGGAATCAATTGCCTTTACTTTTAATATTTGTTCTCCTTGTTTTAGCTGGTTGTTATCGATTATGAGCAAGTCATTTTTGGCATCATAAAATGGTATAACAGGTTCATCATCTGCAGTTACTTTATATTCTGCCAGGCCAGACAAGTCATCCTTAATCAAGAATATCAAATTATCTGCAGCTAATAAAGTATCAGTTGAATTTTGAAAAGTCACTGTTGGAGGTGTAGTGTCAATAGCCACAGCATAGCTTCCCAGGGTTCTTATCAGCGTTGTGACAGAGCCATCCTTATACATACCACCTACTTTATCGTATGAGCCATTGCTGTTAACCACCACAATAAGTGCTTTGTCCTGTACTTGTTTTGTTGTAAGATTTGTTTTAATGGAAAGAATTGCAGGCGCATTTAAAGGAACCGTATTATCACCAATATGATGAACGGCTGACTGGAGCCCCTTTGTCTTTTTTGAAATTGTATATTTTAAATCTATATCATCATACAGTGATTTAGGTGTAAGTTGTAACAGTATTTTTTTCGTTTTAAGCTTGAAGGGCCTGTTATATTTAAGATGAATATAATTCTGTTTCCATTTTTGATGTGGAGTTTTTTTTAATGAAGCTTTAAAATAAAATTCAACTTCTGTAGTGTTACCGCTGTAATCTTTCAAAGTAAGTAAAGCCCGATTGGTTTCTTTTGAGCTGTAAACTTTATTGTACAGAGGTTGAGAAATGTAAACACTGAATGAGTCACCGGGTAAACGGTAGCAACGTTCCAGGATTGATTTATTGTTCACTTTATGTGCATAATCAATATGTGCATTTACACAGCGGGTTTCATCAAAGGCAAAAGTCTGAAAGGTATAGCACCAGATAACTGTATCGTTAACTTCCAGTGATGCACTATAAATCCCCAGTTTGTTTAAGCCCTCATCGCTATAGTCGTTAGCTATAAATCCAAACTGAGCATCAGGAGTTGTCTTTAATGTGTCGTTAAAAATTATTCGTTGAGAGACAGTATTACCAGGCATCTGGTTTTGAACATGGGAGTAACTGAAACTACTGTCTATGTATCTTAGCGTGTTGTGTTGATAGACGGCTAAAGCATTAAAAGAGGGTGGTATAGTATCTGTAATGTTGAAACCAAATAGTAAGGGATTAATTATTTTTTCAGTTACTGCATCGCGCAGTTCAAAGTGGAGGTGTGGTCCGGCAGAGCCTCCTGAATTGCCACTCAATGCAATTAATTCACCTTTATGAAACCTGAATAAATTTGTATCCGGAAATAATTCAATTTCGAACGATTGTTTTTCAACTTGTTTTTGGAAAACATAGCTGGCAATTGTATCAACATATCTTTGCAAGTGTCCGTACACTGAAACAAAACCATTCGGATGTGTAATGTATAAAGCATTCCCGTATCCGAACGCACTTACCTTAATGCGCGAAACATAACCATCAGCCACTGCATAAACATTTTTGCCTTCAACACTATCTGTTTTTAAATCCAGCCCTGAATGAAAATGATTGGTACGTATTTCACCAAAATTACCGGAAAGCTTTAATGGAATATCGAGGGGTGAACTAAAATAATTCAGGACTTGTGCTTCGGAATAATAATTCCGAATACACATCAGGAGTATAATGCTTAAAATGAAATTAACTCTCATTAACTTGTAATCAAATCCGGCAGTAAATAAAATCAAATATTCTTATGAGATTCAGAATAACTGCTGGTTATTATATTCTCATCAGCTGTTAATGACTTATTTGATTTTGTATTGAGACAACCCGTTTTACAATTAGTTAAAAGTTTTTTAAAACTATCAGCAGATGTAAGTAAATAAGGGATGGCTTATACAAATCATTAGCCGAAGATTATAGTATTAATAGTAAGAATGCAATGAAGATATTTTGTTTTTTATTTTTTATTAAGCCAGTTGCATATTTAGCTAAATTCAAGAAACATTGAGAATGGGTTTCTTCCTAAAAAATTTCATCAATTCTAAAATTATTAAGTAGCCACCTGCACCCATCATTATGTAATACCAATCAATAGTAGAAAGCGGACTCGTATACAGGTATTCGTTAAAGAAGGGTATGTAAGTTATGCCCAACAAGAATGTAAGAGAAAGGAGGAAGCCGATATACAGGTTTTTATTCGTAAACAGGTATAATGAAAAGATGCTCCCTACTGTTCTGCTGGAAAGTATATTAATAAACTGGTAAATAATTATGGATACCATTGTAACTGTAACGGCAATCTGGTGCTGATGGGGATCATTTTCATGCAGCAGATAAGATAGGTAAAAGGCAATGAATGAAAAAAATCCCTTAAGCAGACCAGAATAAGTGATGACAAAAAAACTTTGCAAATTCAACATTTCGCCTTGCCTGCGCGGAGGCCTGGCCATAACATCTGCTTCAGCTGTATCGAATGAAACCATTGCTAATGGTAGCATATTTCCAATTAAATCAATGAGGAGGATATGAACCGGCATGATAACCAACGGATGATTGTAAAATGCGCCAATAAAGCCAATCAATACGCAGGTAAGCTCTGCAAGATTTCCAATCAAATTTGCCAGTACAATTTTTTTAAGGTTAGTATAAATTATACGCCCCTCTTTTATCGCTAATACAATAGTTGAAAAATTATCATCAAGTAAAACCATACTTGCAGCTTCCTGGGCCACCTTACTGCCACTTTTTCCCATGGCCACTCCAATGTCTGATTTCTTTAGGCTGAGTACATCATTTACGCCATCGCCTGTAACAGCAACTATTGCCCCGTCATCTTTTAGCAAAGTGATGATTCGCAATTTGTCATGAGGCGAAACTCTTGAAAAAATCAAGGAAGTTTGATTGAAGTACTTTTTAACCTCATCATCATTCATACCCTGAAGTGCCTTATCGGAAATTACCATCGGAAGATTTCCATCATTGCTTGTCATGCCTATGCTTTCAGCAACAGCGCGAGCAGTAATTTCATTGTCCCCGGTTAACATAAATACTTTTAAGCCGGCTTTATAAGCAGTACTTACAGCATCCTTAACTTCAGCATTAGGAGGATCAATCATGGTTACAAACCCTGCAAACACAATATCACTTTCTGCTTCATGCAGATCATAATGCCGTTTCTCAGGTAAATCTTTATAACCAATGGCTATGATGCGTTTGGCCTGCGATGCAAACACTTTAGCTTCATTAAGCAAAAGTTCTTTTTCTTCAGGATAAAAATTTCTCTCATCACTATTTGAAATAATTTTAGAAGAGATACTAAGCAGGGATTCAATAGATCCTTTACTGAAGACAATACACTTCCCTTTATGCTCGCGAACTATGCTTATTCGTTTACGAAATGAATCAAAAGGAAACAATTGCAGGCGTGGGTAATCTTTTTCAGTTTCCTGCATATTATAACCGGCTTTAAGCAAAAGAGTTCCAAATGCACATTCTGTGGGATCGCCCATTGCATACCAATACGGATGATATTTATCTGGTGGGTTTACTTTGCCTGTTGATGAGAGAAATCCTGATAAGAAAAATATTTTTTCATCACCAAGGCTATCTTTGGTAAATCTGGTTCCATTCACATCATAAATTTCCCCCTTCGGCTCATACCCTGTTCCGGTAATAGTAAAATCTCTGTTATTGAAATGCGCATGAATGATGCTCATTTCATTTTTTGTAATGGTTCCGGTTTTATCTGAAGCAATTACATTAGCTGCTCCAAGTGCTTCAACGGCTGATATTTTTTTTACCACTGCTTTATTTTTTGCAAGTCGTGCAACACCTAAAGCAAGAGAAATAGATATCTGTGCCGGCAACCCTTCCGGAACCATTGCTGCAGCAACCCCGATGGCAAAAATCAAAGCCTGGTCAACACTTTCACCGGTAATGATCCTGCCGGCCAGCATTAAAATGCATATAACAATAGTTATATAGGTTATTTTTTTTGCAACAATATCAAGTTCCTTTTGCAAGGGAGTTTTTGAAGCATCAATATAGTCTGAAGCTATTGCAATTTTTCCAATCTGAGTTTCCATTCCTGTTGCAATAACCACTCCTGTTGCTTCTCCGTTAGCTACAGTTGTACCCATAAAAGCACAATTTAATTTTTCACTTAATGATTTGCTTTCATGTATTACATCAGCATTATGACTTTTTGCTGCAGGCTGCGATTCACCGGTCAATATAAAATCGTTGGTATGAAATCCTGTTGATTCAATCAAACGGATATCTGCAGGCACACCATCACCTTCAGCTAAATAAACAATATCACCGGGAACCAATTCGTCTGTTGGTATCTGAATTTTTTGCCCGTCACGAATAGCGCAACATTTTTCTATGATTAGATTTTTAAGTGATGCTAAAATGTTTTCACTTTTCCAATCCTGGTAAAAGCCAATTAATGCATTCAGCAAAACAACAAGAAATAAAATCCCTGAATCCCTATACGACTGAAGGAATAAAGAAAGAATAGCTGCACTTATAAGCAATAAAACAAGGTAATTTTTGAATTGTTCTAAAAATATTTTTGCAGCTGTTCTTTTGTTGGTGGTTTGAATTTTGTTGAGACCATATAGTTTCAGCCTTTTGGCAGCCTCATTTTCAGAAAGACCATTTCTTAAATTAGTTCTTAGCTCACTTATTATTTCATCAACATCCGTTTCGAAATAATTCATATGAAATAGTTTATTTATTTGTGTGCTTTATAATTTCCAAACATAAATTATTCCGGTCAATCAACCCAACACCTCAGGGGTTTCCAGACAACTATATTTTTCTTTTGTTCAGAGGTTTAAAGTTTTATTGCTCTTGTGTTTCAAGTGCATATCATGACAACTATAAATCAAATTTATTCAACCCTGATTGCCAGAAGATAGCGTATGATTAAACTGAAAGATTGTAATGCATCATTCCACGTTGAAAAAGACAAGCAATAACAAACTTTATTCTTTAATAAATTTATGGTTATAAAAGCTATTACCTGCGGCTATATTAATGAAGTAAATACCTGCAGAAAAATTTTGAAGGTTTATCTTCCTGGTAGTGAAAGGTAAAGATTGAATATCTAAGCTTGCTGAATAAACCATTTCGCCAAAGTGATTAAAAATACATACTGAAGAAATTTCAGAAGATGATGTGATATTTAGAACATTGGAAACAGGATTAGGGAATATGGTTACATCCTGTTTTTCGTTTTGATTGGGGGATGTAATTCCTGTTGAAACAGGAACAAAAGTTCCATAGTAAAATTTTACCGTTTGCGATCCATCATCTTGCCACACCACATAAATACTACCATTGCTCAATGCAACATCAGCATTGGTAATGTTATTTAAATCAACTGTATCATATACTGAAGGGAGTCCATTGGAAATGTCATTTGTAAACAAGACCGGAAGCATTGTATTTCCACTTATTACCTGTTTCCAAACAATTGCTAAAGCGCTGCCATGGCTTGCAATTCGAGGAAAATTTTGTTGGGTTAGCCCCGGAATACTTCCTGTTAGCGGAGCAACTGAAGTTAAGGCAACATTATTCAAGGATGCTTTGCTAAAATAACATTTTGCATTACCGCCTGCACCATTCATAAAGGTGGAGTAAAGTGTATCATTAATGGTAACTGCATCAGGGCCGGTGCTGGGGCAGCTCATGATAAGCCAATTATTATTGTCAATGTTGCAGCCATTTGTAAAAGTTGATCCATAATCATTTGATACTCCCATCCATATATCGCGTATGTTAGCATTGTTGTCACGATACAGCATAGCGCAATTATTTCCTGAGCTTATCACGGCACCCGGACAGCAATCGCAAACTCCGCCTGAACCGCCCCAGCCACTTGCCTTAACATCAATGGAAAAAGTAGCTCCGTAATCAGTTGACTTTAATACAACCCACCTGCTTTCCATAAAACTATTATTGAATTTCATAAAAGCCACTACTGGATTTCCGGCTGAGTCGGTGGTAATTGTTGGAAAACGCGAAATACTATCTGCAATAAAATCAACCCGCTGAGGTAATGAATATGTGATACCACCATCGAATGAACGAACCAAATAAATATGGCTGGAGGTATCAGCTTCCGGAGTTTGTTTCATTACAACATAAACTGTATCACCATGTGATGCAATATCCGGTCCCATCCAGCTTGCAGTGGCAATTGTAAGCGTATCGTTTAGCTTTAATGGCGTTGAGAAGGTGCTTCCATTCCATTTTGAGAAGAAAACGGACTGGTCATTCATTCTACCCCAAATTACCATTGGATTTCCCGAACCATCTACACATAAGCGAGGATGCATATTGCTGTATGTATTTGCAGCTATATTCAAACCACTGTTCCATGTAATTCCTGATTGTGCAACAGAATAAACAGATGAAAGCAGTGTAAATACAAACAACAAATTCTTCATGTCGATAGTAAGTTTTATTGTTTAATAAATTTAAGAATAGCGTTGGTGCCAGATGTTTTTATTGCTATAAAATACAGCCCATTTTCAAAAGCCTCTACATCAAGCCTAGTACTACTAGTATTGTTGATTTTTTGTTTATGAATTATTTCACCTAAAACATTACTGATAGTTAATTCTGCATTTGAAATTGTATTTTGAAATTTAATTGAAAGTACATCATGCACCGGATTCGGATACGCAATTATTCCTTGTTCGCTATAGTCGCTAATTGGTGCAATGCCTGTTGATGAGTTGGTGTCTACTACTACAAAGCTTCCCATCATTCCATCATCTTCGTGGTGAAGCATATGACAATGATACATGTATGGAATGCTGTCATCAGCAAAATCCTCGAATTTTGCAATCACATCAATATACTGTCCCGGCATTACCAGCACCACATCTTTTTTCCCCTGCAACTGTGGAGGAACCGGACCGCCATTAATGTTATCTACAAAAAATTGAATGTCGTGTATATGAAACGGGTGCGCTATGCTGGTGTTATTATCTATCCGCCATTTCTCGGTGCTGTTGATGTAAACGGTTTCATTGATCACATTCATATTAAAAACTGTTCCATTGATACTGAATGGACCAATAAGCATATCGAGCGGGTTCATATTAACCGGTGACAAAGTAAATGCGCGAATCGAACCAAAGCTTGTTAATGGATTATTTACTGTAAGTGCCGTTGGCATTGTTGTAACAGGGTTACTCGTTTGAGCAACTACATTCAATTGCAAAATGTCGAAGTCAGCACCGTTAAGTGGATTTAAATCGTAGTCAGGAATAGTTGCACCCATCATACCAGTAAGATTTGCAGTTCCATAAATTCCATTTGGTAATTCACTGCTGAAGCTTTTTAGAAAAATGGTTTGTCCCTGCATGCCATTAAGATCAATCAGAATTTCTGCACGTTCACCTGGTGCTAACGTTATTCGAGTTAAAGTAATGGCACTGTCTAAAAGACCTCCGTCACTGGCAATCATTTTAAAAGGATGATTGTTCGTAAATCCGAAATTAAAAACCCGCATACTGCTGCCATTTAATAATCGCAGGCGGATAATCTGTGCCGGAGCATCCAGGTAAGCATGAGGAGTAGCATTGGCAAGCACCAAAGTGTCAAATTCGGTTGCTATGGCAATCTGGTTCAAAACATCAAATGCTTTAGTTTGAACCACCACGGGGAAATCGTCAATACCGTAAGTGCGGGGTAGATTCAGCTGAGCTTCTGCGCTGTCCTTTACTAAAAGGAATCCGGCAATTCCTCTTGCCACATGCAAGTCGGTTTTACCTACACCATGCGGATGATACCAGAAAGTTCCGGCATCATTCAGTATCTGAAAATTCGGGCTCCATGTTGTTCCCTGTGGGATAATCATATGTGGCCCACCATCAGCCATTGCCGGTACATGCATACCATGCCAGTGAATGGTTGTTGAATTTCCAAATCCAGTCAGGTTGTTTGTAACATTCATGGTAACCCAATCCCATTTATTTACTATTAATGTTGGTCCAAGAATATTACCATTTATACCATATGTTGGTGTATTAATTCCTGGCCAAAACTGAATAGTTCCGTTTTGAATATTAAGGTTGAATGTTGTTCCTGTTAATGCCGGTGGAATCGACAATGGATTTTGTGAAAATGCCACATTACCAATTAACACTAGGCTAATTGTAATATATAATCTTATTGATGCCGTTTTATAGCGTTGCATTTTTTAAAATCAATGTTTAAATTGAAATAACATCTAAGTTTATTACAGAAGTATAAACAGCCAGAAAATTTACCTATATGAAAATACTATTCATTAGTGTTTTACACTTATATTCTGAACAGTTGTTTTGCCATTAACATTTATTCTTACAATATAATTTCCTGAAGGCAGCATTGCCGTGTTGAAGCTTTTAGTAATCAAACCGGTTTTTTGCTGATCGTCAGAAATTATTGCCATTTGTTTTCCATTAGGGTCGGTGATGTCTATCAATAAATCCTGAAGCGCTTTGTAATTCTAATTTAATATTTACAATATCATCAGCAGGGTTTGAATAAACACTGAGATTTGTAACCTCATTTGATAATTGGTTGATTCCCGTAGTGTTCAGCATTGCAAGAATAGAATCCCTCATAATGGTAGTATCGCTGCTTATAACACTTAGAGTGGTGAACATAATGCGGTGATCAGTTCCTCCTAATAATACTACAGTTGGCATTCCAAATCCTCCATAGTATGCTACCTGAGTTGCACCGCTATCCATTGGAGCATATAATGCAGAAAGATTCTGTTAAGCGTTACCCATGAAGAAGAGTACGTGCAAGTTGTGGAGTTTTGGAATGGGAATGCGTATCCTTTAACCATTCCCGGATGTGTTGCATTAATCTTATTAGCCATTGCCTGAATCTTTTGTGCTGGTGGCGGACAACTTCCGCAGTTGGGCATATAAAAATGCAGTATCACCGCTTTGCCAGCATTTAAATCGGCAAATAAATCAACGGCATTACCATTACAATCCACTCCGGCAAATTGCATTGCTGAAGTTTGAGCTTTTGCATTATTAATGGTAATCAGTAATAGAGCTGCCATTAACATTGAGTAAACATTTTTCATCGTTTGTATAAATATTTATTGTTTAAAATTTAATTGTTATTAATGATTGTTGTCTTTGAAGCATCAAACTGTTCTATGCCTGTTAATTCCATTTTACAGACAGGGCATGTGCCTGCATTGGAATAAACCGTATCTGTCTGACAATGCATTGGACATTCATAAGCAACAATTTTTTTATTGCTGCTGCACGAAATAAATCCAAGTTGAAGAATAATCAGGGTTGTAACAGTTAGTATATATTTTGTATGCTTCATTTTTATAATTGACAATGCCAAAACTCATCCATTAATGCAAATTCAGAATCAAATTAGCATTTTGCTTTTCAGAAAATCCTCTCTTCACATTAATGCAACGTTGAAGTATGCAAAAAGAAGTATTTTTTACAAAGGTAAATGACTGGTAACTGAAATTAATATGAGCTAAAACATAGTCATTAAATATATTTTTTTTCAACAAACTGATTGCCGATAGGTTTATGTATTTCTGCTTCTTTTTCAAGCTCATTAAGATATTTGCAATATAGCAATCGGTTTTTTTTTGAAGAATATATTTGAAACAGAAGCTAGCCTAAACTGGCAACTTTCAAGTTTAAATAATAGTTGTAAGACAGCTACCATTAAACAATATAACATTCAGATAATAAAGAATCTGTTTATTAATTACGCAATGATAAGCAAATAAAGGGTCAGACATTCTGTTTATTCCGATAAAACTCCGTTAACAGAAACAAAAAACCTGAGTTTTAATTAAATCCCTGACAAAAAATGGATTCTAAATGTTAATACTTTCTGTCTTATTATGCTTCAGAAGTGCATTGATTTCGGACTGAATTTTTTTGCTCAGTGAAGCGCTTACATTGGTTAATGGCAGGCGCAACTGATTACTGCAGATTCCCAGGTATTGTAATGTTTCTTTTACTCCGGCAGGGCTGCCTTCGGCAAACATTAACCTGGTGATTTCATTTAATTGAAAATGTAATTGACGTGCCTGGTCAAATCGGTTTTCTAATGAAAATCTAACCAGCTGACTCATCTCAAACGGAAAAGCGTTTGCAACCACTGAAATAACACCTTCAGCCCCACAGGCAATCAGCGGCAACGTAATGGCATCATCTCCACTAATAACAGTAAACCCATCCGGCTTGTATTGCAGTATTGTATTAATTTGTTCAAAGTTGCCTGAAGCTTCTTTAGTAGCTACAATATTTTTAAAATCAGTTGCAAGGCGCAGCTGAGTTTCTGCAAGCATATTAACAGAAGTGCGACCAGGAACATTATAAAGAATAATTGGTAAGCCAGTACTATTGGTTACGGTTTTATAATGTTCATATAAACCTTGCTGATTAGGTTTGTTATAGTAAGGAGTAACACTTAATATGGCATCAACACCATTAAGATAAGCCGGTTTTAAAGCGGCTACAACTTCTGCGGTGTTACTACCTCCAACACCAAGTATTATTGGTAGCTTTTTATTATTGGTTTCAACCACGCATTGCAGAACAAGTTGTTTTTCTTCTTTGCTTAATGTAACTGACTCACCTGTTGTGCCTAATACAACAAGATATTCTACTTTACCTTCAATTAAGTGATGTACTAGTTTTTTTAAGGCAGTGAAATCAATATTTCCGTTTCTGTCAAAAGGTGTAACTATGGCAACACCGGTTCCCTTAAGCATGTTGTAAGCGGGCATTACTAAATACTTTTAAATACTGGTTAACCAGTTCAATAAACTGTTTAAGCGGAATATGTTCTTCGGTTTTAATCATAAAATCGCAAAAGCGGCTGTTTTTCCGGTCGTATCTTCCTATTTTAAATTTGGCTTTTGCACTTGCAGCAATATATTTTAAAGGCAATGATTTTTCAATGTTCAGAAAAATGAGAATGTCAAAATCTGCATCGATAAACTTAGTAACCATAGGGTGAACCGGGCGCAAATGCCAGTTTAAGTTTTTACGGGTAAAAAAGTCTAAACCCAGTTTAGCGAACCGCATATTGGGAAGTTCTTTCTGATCAACATAACCCAGGGCAAGAACTTCTTTTTTCTGGTCGCGAATTTCCTTTACATAGCCCTTAACCAATTCATAATTCTGTTCATCAGTAGCTTCATATAAAATACCAACTGTTTTCACTTCATCAAATGAAAGTGTATGAGGATTGCGTGTACAATTGCGCAATTCACGATTAAAAAAATAATTAGCGAGTTGTGTCCTTAATTTCCTTTTAGCCATCCTGATAAAGATTGAGAATATATTAAAACCTTTATTGATTTTAAGGCAATACTACATTGGCATTTTGTGGCCGCAAAAGTAAGGCAAGTTTCTTAATGGGCAAATTAAAGTTTTATCAATAGTATTTATGTTTTTTCCTGATAACTGAGCAGGGAATATGGGCATGTTTCAATACTAATTCTAAATGATCTTAACAGATGAATAAAAATTTTTTGAAGCTTGGTCAGGAAGTAATTGTACTGGTATGATTCGTCAAAGTGAACAACACTTAAAAAAAATAAAATTGCTCAACGTGAACCAACTTTTAGGATAATTATTCGCTCAGGTCTGCCTGTTTTTATTTTATAGTCAAAAATATAACAGTGAAATTTAAATACTTAGATTTTATGGTGCTTGCGGAGGTCACTTTTTTTTGAATTGCAGTTATGCGAAAGCAATTTTTTTGTTATTTCAAACACCATTTGCACTTTTTATAATCCCGGTTGAAGCTGCCTGCAAATTAAGTTTTAATTTAAAAACTTATACCATGAAACATAAACTACTTATTATCATTTGCTGCATTTCTGGTTGCGTAAATTTTGCTTTGGCACAGGGTGTTGGAATAAATAATCCAACACCGAATATTACATCTGTACTTGATATTTTCAGTACCGATAAAGGCGTTCTAATTCCTCGAATGACTACTGCTAACCGTAATGCTATTTCTTTGCCGGCAACTGGTTTATTGGTATTTGATGCTACTCTTAATTTGTTTTATTATTTCGATGGCCTAACCTGGCGGCCTCTTTTAACCAGCAATATGGCATGGGGTCTTACCGGAAATTCAGGTACCCTGCCGGCAGCCAACTTTATAGGTTCTACTGATGCTCAGCCTGTTTTATTCAAAACGAATTCTATTGAACGTATGAGAATTTTTTCATCTGGAGAAGTGGCTATTGGTGCAACAGTGCCCATGGCAATGTTTCATGATTCTGTTGCTTATAGTGGCTATGCAGGTCGTTTTGAAAATTCTCGTTCAGATGGACGTGGCCTTTTAGGAATTAACGTTAATGCTGCAGGAACAAGCACATTATGTCATGGAGTAGTAGGTGCAACCTCGCAAAGTCAGAGTTTTGGAGGACGATTTAGCAACGCCAGTACCAGCGGAACCGGACTTTTTGTTGCAGGCAATAACAGTGCAGGCACCTACCTGCTTAGCGGCTCAGGTGCATCTATTAATGGAGATTCCGTTGGTATGGCAGTTCGTGCCATTAATACCAACAGCATGGTCGGATTAATTGCAAGTGGTAATGGAATGGGTTATAGTTATTATGCCAACAGTGGATCAACTAGCAGTGGAAGAGATTTTGGTCTGGGAGCAATAGCTTCAGCCAACCTGAATGGAACCGGAGGCTACTTTACCAATGGCAATGGTGCCGGTACTTTTGCAAGAGTTGCATACACCAACGCACTTGGACTGGCATATAAAATAAGTGGCCCAGGTGCTGTGGCAACTAGTGTTTATGATTTGCAGGATAAGAAGGTAGATATGTTTTGCCCTGAATCACCTGAAGTTTTATTCCAGGATTTTGGAGAAGGTCAGTTAAAAAATGGATCATGTCATATCAGGCTCGACCCTGTTTTTTCAAAAAATATTTTTGTTGATAGCCAAAAGCCACTTCGCGTTTACATTCAGTTGAATGATAATTGCAATGGTGTATATGTTACCAATCGCAGTAAAAATGGTTTTGATGTGGTTGAAATAAATGGCGGAAATTCTAATGCAACATTTACATGGTTTGTTTCGGCCAATCGAATTGATGATGTTGATCCGCTAACGGGCAATTTACTTTCCAGGTTTCAGAATGTGCGTTTTCCGGCTTCAGCCCCGAGAGCGACAGTCAAAACAATGGAAAGCAAAACTGATATTCCTGGCTATTAAATAAGGTGAAAGATTTCTTGAGGTATAACAACACCGAAATTCCGGATACCCGGCAAATTATCTAAGTAAAGTAATAAATCCGCTCTTTGTTTTAACCTCATCATTGATGCGCACGCGGTATTTAGCTATATAGTAATACACACCTTCCGGACAATTCTTTCCATTGTTTTTACCATCCCATTCAGTTGTAATGGAATTTGCCTCAAACATTTTAATACCCCATCGGTCAACTATCACTACCTCAAAATAAGCAACAAGACCTGTTGCATGCCAGGTGTTGTTTTGAGCATCATCATTTGGTGTAAATACGTTGGGTATGAAAATTACCGAATCAAGCGAATCGCAACTATTAGCAATTAAAATGGAATCAAGACCCGGGCATCCGTTTGCATCAGTTACTGCCAGCCAATAACTGCCCGGTTCATTAATAGTTAATGTGTTATTGGTTGAGCCGTTATTCCATACATAACTATTGTAGTTGTTTAAACTATACAATGTTAATGTATCACCTTTACAGATGGCAGTATCTGGCGGGAGAAATGCAGCCGGTAATCCGAACACCGAATCAACGGTGATTGTATCACTATTCATACACCCGTTTGCATCTGTAACAACAACCCAATAGGTTCCTTGTTGTGAAACATGATAAAATGAATTAGTGGAACCATCCTGCCAGAGGTAAGCAGAGAAGTTACCAGGAACAAGGTGCAGAAAATCATTTTGGCAGAAAGAGGTATCATTCCCCAGGTTTATTACCGGTAGGGGATTGATGGTGTTAATATTCAATGTGTCTGAAGCAGTTCCACAGCTGTTGGTGCCGGCAACCCAATAACTTCCTGTTGTGTCAACAGTAATTTGTGCATTTGTACTGCCGTCACTCCAAACGTAATTACTAACATTTCCGGTGACTGTTATCGTTAAACTGCTGCCGGTGCACAATGATGTATCACCCGGAAGGCTAACCTGGGGAACATTTTCGGCTGTCAGCTGTACAGAATCAATTGCCACTCCACAAGTATTGCTAACAGTTACTATATAGGTACCACTGGTGCTTGCAGTGATACTCTGGCTGGTTGAACCGGTATTCCATATATAATTAAATCCGCTGTCTGCACTTAACACAACAGAATTTCCGTTGCAAAACAGGGTGTCGTTGCCAAGATCGGCAACGGGCAGAGGAATTACTGCATTGATGGTTATCGAATCAGTATCACTGCCGCACAAATTTGAAGCAATAAGCCAATAGGTTCCTGCAGTGTCAGTAACCAGGCTTGGATAAGTGGAATCATTGTTCCAGATAAAATAAACCGCATTGCCCGGCCCCGAAAGTGCCAGTGAATCACCCTGGCATATTGTTGTGTCATTTCCTAAATTAACAACCGGGTCAACTCCTGTGGTGATAACCACTGTATCGGAAGCTGTGCCACATCCATTATCAACAGTTACTATATATGTTCCTGCAGTTGTAACAACTATTGTCTGATTTGTTGTACCGTCATTCCAGAGGTAAGTATAACCTGTATCAGCACTAAGCAATGCAGATCCGCCATTGCACAATAGCTGGTCATTTCCAAGGTCAACAGTTGGCAGGTTTATCTGCGGTGTGATGTAAACAGAATCAGTGTCTGATCCGCAAATGTTACTTGCAATAAGCCAGTATTGCCCGATGGTATCTACGTCAAAGGTTTGATTGGTTGAACCATCATTCCACTGGAATAAAGTAGCATTGGAGGGTCCGGTTAGGGTTATAACAGCATTCTGACACAGGTAAGTGTCGTTTCCTAAGTTAACAACCGGAGTTGCTTCATTACTTATGAAAATTGAATCACTTATGCTTCCACACACATTGGTTACTGTTACGGTATAATACCCTTGTGCCGAAACATCAATGGTTTGTGTTGATGAGCCATCGCTCCATAAGTAAAGAAATCCAGAACCGGCATCCAATGTTGTTGAAATGCCATCACACAATAAAGTATCATTACCCAGGAATACCGTTGGAGGTTGAACATAACCATAAAATGTAACAGAGTCAGTATCGGTGCCGCAGATATTAGAAGCAATAAGCCAGTAAGTTCCCAGTGTATCTGCAGAAATTGATTGCCCGGTACTGCCATCATTCCATAGCCAGCTGGTTGCATTGGCAGGACCTGCCAGAAGAGTAGCACCTGTTATGCATAAAACAGTATCACCACCAAGATTTGCATCAGGTGTGTTTTCATTACTGATGGTTAACTGGTCGGCCGCACTACCACAAACATTTGTAACAGTAACTGTATAGGTGCCCTGGGCACTTACATTAATCACCTGTGTTGTTGATCCATCAGACCATTGATATACATAACCAACTCCAGCATCAAGGGCTATTGAATCTCCGTTGCAGAGTAAGGTGTCAGCAGGTAAATCAACAACAGGCAATTGTACAAATGCAGTAAAAGAAATCGAGTCAGTATCGGCACCGCAAATATTAGTGGCAATAAGCCAGTAAATTCCCAGCGTGTCAACCGAAAATGAGCCTAATGTGCTCCCATCATGCCATAGGTAAGATGTTGCATTGCCCGGTCCGATTAGAAGACTTGTAGCCCCCGCACATAGTGTAGTATCAGGACCAAAATCAACCACCGGAGTAAGCTCTGTTGTTATGTTTATTGCATCTGTTGCACTGCCACAGGTATTGCTAACAGTTACTATATAGGTTCCCTGGCTGTCAACAGCTACTGTTTGAGTAGAGGCACCGTTCGACCAATTGTATACATAGCCGCCTCCCGCATCAAGTAATAGTGCTATTCCATCACAAAGTAAAGTGTCATTGCCAAGATTAACGGCAGGTGGATAATCAAAACTGTTGAATGCAATTGTATCAGAATCGCTGCCACACAAATTAGCGGCTATTAACCAGTAAGTGCCTGTAGTATCCACAGTAAGTTGCGAACCTGTGCTTCCATCACTCCATTGAAAACTCGTAGCGTTTCCCGGTCCGTTTAAAATGATGGTAGTGCCAAAACATAAATTTGTGTCGGGGCCGAGGTTAACAACAGGAACCTGGTCAATACTAAAATTGATGGTATCGCGCATGCTGCCACAGGCATTGGTAACTGTAACGATATAACTTCCGGGAGCTGCAACATAAATTGTTTGTGTGGTTGCACCGGTAGACCATAAATAAGTTAACCCTATTCCTGATCCTGCATTAAGCAATACTGAATCACCATTACACAATAATGAATCGCTGCCCAGTGAAAAAGGCGGTAAAGGATTATTAATCTGTACAACAATAGTATCTGATCCGGTGCCACATTGATTAGTTGCAGAAACCCAATAGGTTCCTGATGCCGATACCGTGATAGAAGATTGGGTGCTTCCGTTGTTCCATAAATAATTTTGTGCTGCTGTGTTAGCTGACAATGTTAAAGTGTTACCTGTGCAAATAGAAGTATCAGGACCAAGTTGTGGTTTGGGAATTTCAAGAAAGGTAATTTGAATATTATCAGATGCAGTACCGCATATGTTACTTACGGTTATGGTATATGTGCCGGTGCTATAAATAGTAATGATTTGTGTGCTTGATCCATTTGACCATATGTAGTTATATCCTGTTCCTGCATCAATGGTAATTGAATCGCCATTACATAAAGTAGTGTCTGGAGGCAGTGTTACTGTAGGAGGAGGAATAACAATAACATTTATACCCACTGTATCGCTGTTACATCCTCCTGTTGAAACTGAAACATAGTAGGTGCCTGAATTCGTCAGATTTACATTGCCAATAACGGGATTCTGATCAAGCGAACTGAAACCGGATGGACCACTCCAGCTATAATCACCTTCAAAGTAACCGTTACAGTTAAGCTGCAGAGTACTTCCAACACAGAGTGGTGTATTTGCTGTAGGTATAGGAGGCGATATGCCAGAAATATGAATGATTACTAATGCTGTATCAGTAAAATTATTAATGTCTTTAATCCTGTAAATTAATGTATCAACTAATCCGCAAGCATATGCCTGTGGTGTATAAGCAATCAGGGAGTTGCTTATGGTTGCCAAACCATAAAGCGGACCGTAAATAATAGTGTCAAGTGTTAATGGATTGCCTCCGGGGTCAATATCATTTGCCAGAACATTTATAAATGTTGTTGAATCGGCTGAAACAGTTATCGTATCTACATTAGCAATAGGAACCAGCAACTGTTTTGCAGGAACTTCTGGTAGCGTATTACTCTTTGACTCGATGAATAAATTTTCAGCTGCAACATTAGAGCAACAGAAAATTATATGCAGGAGGATTGCATAAATTTTTAGTGAGGGGGGGAATTTCATAAACCAAATGTACTATTCATTTCAAAGTATACTCACCATGTATAATAGTAAGTTATTAAGATGAAATTCTTAATTTCTTTTTGCCGTTTGGTAATGAAGGAATGCTCTAAGTTACCGGGAGATAATCGGCTTTTTTTATCATTTTACGGATACAACAATTGTAATACTTTTGGCGGGTCAAAAAAAATCAAAATTGATGCCCTTGCTTTAATGATTATACCTTACAGGGTTTTAATAACCGTAGTTGTATTTCTTGCCTTTGTCAGCGCCCTGGCTTTTTATCTTCCTTCAAAAGATGCTGAAATCAAAGTATTTGAACCTGCCAAAGATCTTAAATTTTTAAATACTGAGTGGGTGTTATCCCGTTGTGTAACCATGGCCCACTGGGAAACAAATCCTGATTTTACCTATGATACCTCAGGTATCATCATGAATAAAAAGACATATCATCCTGTGGTTGTAAGCCAGTATGCGCTCACCTGTTTTGATGCATACATGAAAACAAAAGATGAAAAAATAAAGACTAAATTCCTTAACCAGGTTAAATATCTGATCAATTCCAGGTACTACAAGGAAATAAACGATACCACCGTGGGATATCCTTATACAGTTAACTTCCATGATTTAACAGCTCCATGGTACTCAGGACTTGCACAGGCTGAGGTATTGGGTGTATTGGTAAGGTATTATTATCTCACCAATGATAAATCAGTTTTGCCTTTAATGGTAAAGATTAAAAACCTGGTGGTATTACCTGTTAGTAAAGGCGGAATGATGGATACTACTGCCCAGGGTTATGTATGGATTGAGGAATATCCTAAATCTAAACAACACCTGCATGTGTTGAATGGGTTTATGGTTACTGTTCTTTTAATGGATGACTATTGCAGATTTTTTCCCGGTGATACTGAAACGCGAAGAATTATAAACGATTGCATTGTATCACTTAAAAAAAGCATCAGCTATTATGATACCGGAAGCTGGCTTAAATACGACCGTGGCACTTCATCAGGTAATGTGAATAATTGGTACATGAAAGCCCAGGTAATTGAAGCTGACCAGTTGTATCGATTAACTAAAGACGATTTTTTTAAGAAGGTTAGTTTATTGTGGAGTACCTATTGTTACAATAAAATAGTAGGATTCAAAGGTTGCATAATAGATTCAGTTAATTTTAGTGTGCCAATGGTAATGAATGCCGACAGTTCATTTAATATACAAACACGGTATTATAATAAGCTGAATAAAGATCTTGTTGAGAAGCTTTCTGTAAACAGGATTGACACCAATAAAAAGGCGGCTGTTCTGATTGATAATTATGATAATACCATTTTTAAAATAAAGCGCGAGAAAAACCAGGCTGAACCACCAATGATTGAAATTGAGTTGACGGATGAAATTACCTGCCGGCAAATTGCAATTGTTTCACAAGCCAATCTTACAGATAAGGTAGAGTTTACTTACAAAGTAAAATCGAAAAACAAATGGCATGATGTGGTTATCAATAATCAGTCTTTCAAAACCGGTACTACTTCATTTGATATTCCTGAGTTGAAATTGAAGTCGCTGCGAATTGTATTTCCATTGCTGGATGCCGTAAACTCCATGGACCTTGGTGAGATAAAATTAAACATGATAGGCAGTGCTGAACCCAGCGACTATGTGCACTATCAAACCGGTGAACTTAAACTTACCACTGATTCTATGAAGTTGGTTTTTGATAATTCTGCCACAACTGAATTTGCTGTTTTTTTTAAAGCGGCAGCAACTTCTGATGCGCTAAAAAAACAAAAATTCGATGCCGAAAAATGTAAGCTCAATACCTTCCCGGTTATCACAAGCAAAGGAAACCTGGTTAATTTTCTTATTGTGGCTAAACGCAATAACACCGCTGTACCGATAAAAAATATTCGCCTTATCAACTTAACGAAGTAAGGTTACAGACCCGGAGTAGCTTTGACCGTCAACGGTAACCAGGTATACATAAGTACCTTCAGGAACCTGGTTGTTTTCATATTTGTGAAAGTCAGCTTTTACGTTTTAAAATTTAATAACGGACACTATTCTCAATTATCTTTTTAATCAGAGCAATCTTACATCAAGTTAAGGATTCCATAAAAGCGTATGAGTTTGCTTCACAATCTACGCGTCCCGATAGCTATCGGGATCGCAATGACAAACCACTGTTAGAACCGTCATTGCGAGCATAGCGAAGCAATCTTATTTCATAGTGTGGATTGCAAACCAAAATAAGGGATTGCTTCACAAGCTGCGCATCCCGATAGCTATCGGGATCGCAATGACGATGGGAATTGACAAATAGCAATGACGACCAGCTATTGCAAAGTTTTCTTTATCAAACCATCAATAAGATTCAAAAGTTTGGCAGCTCTTTTTTCAAGAGTGAATTTTTCAGCAATATGATTTCTTGCTTTTTGCCTGAGCATTTCTTTGTCACATATCAAAGCTTTTGAAAGAAGTTCATTCAGTTCATTTGTATTGCGATGCTTTAAAATAAATCCGCTTCCGTTAACAATATCGGGAAGTGCGTTAACATTGCTTGCAATCGGAATGCACTCGCATAACATGGCTTCGCAAATGGCATTGGGAAAACCTTCACTCATTGAAAGTTGCATATAAAACTCGGATTCGCTGTAATGATGAATGAGTTCATTATTCTTTAAAGGCGGCAAACAGATAACATTGGTTGATTTTAAATTCATGTTAAAACCTGCGGGCACACCAATAATATAAAAAACACAATCTTTAAAGTGAGGAGCCACATCAATGATCAGATCAATTCCTTTTAAAGGAATAGTGTTGGGCATTTCAATTCCTGCGGCAACTGTTATAAAAGTGTTTTTCTTTTTAGCGGCAATGCATTTAAATTGATTTGCATTGTAACCATTTTCAACAACAGTATAAGGCGTTTTAAAGTTCTTTATAAAAAACTGCAGACCCTGTTCAGGGTAATCTTGCATATCATAATCATATTTAAAATGAATGAGAGATTCGTGTTTGGGTGCAAGATGAGTTGCTTTGTTGATAGACCACCTGGTAAAAAGCCCCAGCAACTTTTTATTGAAATTGCCGTAATTGATAGATGGAAAGCCAGCACTTTCAGTACCTCCGCAAATTATCAGACAGGGTACATTTATTAATTTACCAATCAGGGCAGGCCAATAAGAATGATAACCCGCGAATTGCGTAATAAATAGAGAATAGCTTTTGCCTTTTATCAGCAGGTGAAAAAACTGCTGCAACAATAAAAGGGGTGTTTTCCATTTTGGAGTTGCAATAAACGGAAACTCCACCACTGAATAGTTTTGAGAAAGTATTTCAATATCCTTTTTTACAAAGGAAGAGCGGCCTGTATAAGTAAAAAGAATTTTATTTTTCAAGAGAAAATATTCTTCAATCTTAAAATTATGCCATTGAAAAGCACTGATGATTTTTCTTTTTGTATTACATTATTAAATTCCCTTGCACGATTAAAAACCATCCACTGATAATCAGGCATATCAAAATACAGGGCATATGTTTCAAAAGTATGGAGATAAAATCCATAGGGATATAAATGATTTAGCATCACATTTGTTTCAATATCCTGGTCAATAATTTGCAATGCTTCTGGTTTGTTTTTTTTGAACCAACGTATGCAATAGGGGTGAGGCAGGTTTATAGCAACAATAGAATGGTCATGTACCAGTCCTGAAATTGTTTTGAAAATATTCTCATGTCCTTCAACAGGAATATGCTCCAGTACATCCGGAAAAAGAATAATGTCAAACTTTCCTTCATAATTGAAATTGGTCATATCCGAAACCATGAAAGAAGTGTTCTTATTTCCGGCATATTTCTTTTTAGCAAATTCAACTGATTCAGGACTTATATCAACACCAACAATTTTTCCCTGAGGTATTTGCTTTGACAGATAGTTAGTTAATGTGCCAATGCCACAACCAATTTCAAGAATAGTAGAATTTTTTTTAAGCCCGGCTTTCTTTAATTTATTCAGAATTACCCGATGTCGGCTATTAATTCCGCTTAAACTTTCTTTCTCCAGTTTTGCCCAAAGACCATCATAATAATTTGCTACGTCTTTATATGTTGCTTCCATTTCTTCCTGTTAATTTTTTTATTTCTCACACCGTGCTTCAACACCGTTGCCACCTTTCCACACTTTAATATTTTTAGCGCCAAGCGAATTTAATTTTTCTTCAATCTGTTTTTCATTGCGCAGATGTTTATAGTAATCAGTTAATCCGTCATATGTGTCCAGCCTTGTAAGTTCAAAGTGAAAATCATAATCCATTTGAGGAAAAGTTTTTATGTAAACATAACACGGTGAAATTCGGTTAAGCAACAGCGTCATCACTCTTGAATTTCTGTACTTCCAATGTAAAGGAAAGAAAAACCGTACGATACTTTCCACAATTTTTTTTGATCGCTCAGGTTTCATTTTCCTTAAAAAAACACGATAAAGCTGGATTGGTTTCAGGTAGTACATCCAGTCAAATGTGTAATGATCTATAACAAGCATCCCGCCAGGTTTTACCATATTCCATAATGCATCTATTGTTTTCTCAGGATCGGGTGTGTGCTGTATAACTCCAAGACACATCACTACATCAAAACTCTCTTTGGCAAACGGAAGCGCATATACATTAGCCTGAGCTACACTATGATTAGCAACATTGCCAATGTTTTCCTTATTCACCTCTACAGCGATGCTTAAATCTACTGAATGTACGTTGGCGCCACCTCTAACCAGGTGTTCAGTAAAACGGCCTGCACCACAGCCTACTTCCAGCAGTGTTTTGTTTTTTAAATCTTCTACCTTGCAGCCCAGGCACCGTTCCAGCCTTTCCAGCGAAATGTTACTCTTGTTGTAACTGTCTAACTGAATTTTTGCAAACGATTTCCATTGCAATCCAAAAGCCTGTGCATAATTATCTGATTCAACAAAACGGGGTATTCCATTCACCACCGGAAATTTTTCCCCGTCTTCGTTTACCAGAAAATTATTTAGTTCCTGTAAAGGTTTTCCTGTAACAGGCGATATAAAAGGCTGAAGCATTTGCAACGTAAGGCTTTATTAAGCGAGCGCGAAAATATTTATTAGTTTGAATTATTTAGCTTTGGCCTCATTCTATTGAATATTTATGTGCGGAATAGCCGGTTTTGTTGATTTTAACTGTAAAAGCAGTTCAGATATACTAACCTCCATGACAGGTTGTATCGTCCATCGCGGACCAGATGACAGTGGCCATGAGTTTGTGCAAACCAGCCACTATATGCTGGGCCTGGGTTTCAGGCGTTTGTCAATTATAGAACTTACTGAATTAGGTCATCAGCCCATGAAAACTGATGATGGCCGGTATACAATCACATTTAACGGTGAAGTGTATAATTATAAAGAGGTAAGGAAAGTTTTAGAGGATTCAGGCGTAAAGTTTAAATCCAATTCAGATACCGAGGTTGTTCTGCAATCGTATATTAAATGGGGCCGCGATTGCGTGAAGCGTTTTATCGGCATGTTTGCTTTCGTTATTTTTGATATACCAAAGCAACAACTGGTTGCTTGCCGCGACAGGGCAGGCGTAAAGCCGTTTCTATATTACTGGAGTAATAATTTATTCCTGTATGGCAGCGAGCTGAAATCATTTCACCAGCACAGTCATTTTAAAAAAGAAATTGAAAATAATGCTGTTGCACTCTATTTTCAGCATGGTTATATACCGGCACCGCATTGCATTTTTAAGAACACTTATAAGTTATTGCCGGGTCATTGGATGATTGTTGATTTAAAATCCCAATCAGTTTCAACTGAAAAATATTGGGACGTTACGGACGCCTACAATCAACCCAAATTAAACATAGATTATAAAGAAGCATTGAGCGAAACTGAAAAGTTACTTCGCTCAGCCTTTGAATATCGCATGGTGGCTGATGTGCCGGTGGGAGTTTTTTTAAGCGGTGGGTATGACAGTTCCTTGGTTTCAGCCTTGCTGCAAACCAATATGCAGCAAAAGCTTAAAACATTTACCATTGGCTTTAAAGAGGAAACCTATAATGAAGCAGTGCATGCGCGCAAGGTTGCACAACACCTGGGCACTGAGCATTGTGAATATACCTGCACGTATAAGGATGCAATGGATATCATTCCTTCACTGCCCGAAATTTATGACGAGCCTTTTGCTGATTCATCAGCCATACCCACTTACCTGGTAAGTAAAATGGCCCGTCAGCAGGTTACTGTTGCTTTAAGTGCCGATGGTGGTGATGAAACGTTTGCCGGGTACACCAAGTATGAAAAGGGATTGAGTTATATGAAAAAGCTGAATGCTATGCCGGGGCTTGCAAAGCGAATGGCAATGCTGCCGGTTAAAATTGCAGATGTGTTTGCAACAGCTAATCTTGCCAGTCCCGACAGGATTGAAAAATTATTACTGCTGCTGGACTCCAAACACCCGGTGGAGGCTTTCAACATAATAACACAGGCAATGACAGGTGGTGAAGTTTATCACCTGCTTGCAAAAGATTTTGAAATTCCTTCAACTTCATTTGAACAATTCCAGGCACTACATGCCAGCGAAACCCTCGACAATTTTTTATGGCTGGATTATAAAACCTATATGGTGGATGATATTCTTCAGAAAGTTGACCGTGCTACCATGGCCGTAAGTTTAGAAGGCCGCGAACCGTTGATTGACCATCGTATAATAGAATGGGTGGCACAGCTTCCATCATCATTTAAATTACAAAATGGTGTAAGCAAACGCATAGTGCGGGATATTGTTCACAAATACATTCCAAAAGAAATTATGGACCGGCCTAAGATGGGGTTTAATATTCCTTATGAGAATTGGTTTAAAACGGACTTGAAACAAGAGCTTATTACAACGTTGAATGAGAAAAATATTCAATCAGCAGGGATATTGCAATGGAAACAAATCAA